>JAIXZD010000122.1 GCA_027489895.1 Planctomycetaceae bacterium | reverse complement strand
GGCCGAAACAGATTCGACCGCTGGGCGAACATTGTGTTGAGGTTGTTGCCGTTGTATTCCAGATCACGCGCCGGATCTTTCACCGAAAAACTCATGTCGCTGGGCTGCGACGCCACGCCCAACTTCCGGAGCATCCGGTCGAATCGCGGATAGTTCCGGCGGTTGAAGACGATAAAGCCGGTGTCGACGAAGTGGGTCGCCCCGCCGACCGACACCTCGACCGTATGGGTATGGCCGCCAAGCGTGTCGCCCGCTTCAAACAGCGAGATCTCATGCTCGTAAGACAATTGCCTCGCTGCCACGAGTCCCGAGATTCCGCTGCCGACGATCGCAATTCGCATGTTCTTGTTCTGTCTTTGAAGTCACCCGGAAGCGACTGGTTCGATTTGACCAAGCCTGCAGTCAGGCCGACGATTGGCGTCGACGCGGGCAAGAATCGGCAGCCGTTCGGCCACCGTGCCAAGAGGGTATCGAAACGCCTGACAAGGGGGGAAGCGCGACAGGCGAGCGGACCCTGTCCGGGGTCGCCTCGCCACATGTTGCGATCAGCACACGGAACCCTATTCGACAAGTCGATCAGAGAGTTCCAGTCGCCGCGACCTCGCACGCACCGGTTTCACAGGCGCCGAGGGTCACGTAATCGGGGCGATCCGAGGCCGTTTCATTGCGAAACGCCTTCAAAATTCGGCCGTCGTGAATCAGGAACGACCCGGGCATCTGCTGGACATTTCCCGCCGGGATCCCCACGCCATGCCCTTCACCGAGAAACGCCTTCGCCCCTTCCCACCAGTTTTTGGGGCCGAGAAGCTGCCAGACCGAACCATTCGCCAAACCGAACGCCCGATACAACGCCTGGCTCGGGTCGGAGATTCGCGAGAACCGTTCGGCACCGTAGCGGGCGAAGAACGGCGCCGCCTCGGCCTCGGTCATCATGTGGACCAGAACGATCCCCGTCCCGCCCGCTTCGATGGTGGCGGCATCGCGAACAATGTCGGCGACCGCCTGCCGACAGAACGTACAGCCCGCATGTCGAAGGAAGACCACCAACTGCTGCCGAGTAGCGGAGAGGTCGGCGAGCGAGGCGCCGTGCTGATCACACGTCGAGACCAGCACGGCCTGATCGATCGGCAGGCTCAGAGATTCGATTTTCGCCATGACCAGCTCCAACGTTTCCAACGACAGCGAATTCCCACTGACATTGTAACCGATTCGCAGGTGTTCAATTCACGGCCAGCAGCCTCGTGAAGGAACTCTTAGTCTCAAATCTCCGGGCACAATGACCGGCATCCCTTGGATGAGGTCGTCCCTACAGCGTCAGGAACCCAAGCAGCGCTCCCTGGAACGCCGCGAGTCCCGCAGCCATTCTGGTGCCGTAGCCGGTGTTGAACTGGTGCAACAGGCTGAGGACGCCCAGAACCACGATGGTGCCAACGAACTTGATCGCCATGAACAGTGACGGGTCGCCATCATCTAACCCGAGGAGGAACTGCCCCAGTGGATTCAACTCCATCGCCACGATCGAGTCTTCGAACTTCAACGTCAGGTAGGCGTCGTAGCTCGACACGCATCCAATGAACATCCAGAGAAAGGGGAAGCAGAGAGGGCGGCAGGCAACCAGAACCTTCGCCACCTGTGCCAGCAGTTGACCGCTGACAGGACGCGTTCCCCAGAGCGGCCGATGCCAGTCGAGGGTGATGGACGTACTGAACAGGGACCGGGCGGGCGCCAATGGCGTCATCTGAGCAGAAATCCCCATGAATTCACTCCCTTGAACACCGACCAACGAATCTTCGCTTCTTCGCAAAGGAGAAGCCCTGAAACGCAAGTCGGGACGGCCCGAACCGAGGTTCGGAGCCTTACACTTTCAGGCGGGTTACCGGCTCGCCGGTACGTCGTGCGGAGGGCTGGTTAACGAGACAACCATCCGGCAGTAAGGTTCGGCTTAGGGAAACAGCCCTTCGCCCGCCTGTCCCGACAAGGTTGTTACGTTCGACCATCGAAAATCTTAGATGAGCATTTGCCGTGCCATTTCGGGCACGTCGTCTCCCCCGAGGACTTTTCTTCGGGGACCGCCAATCGCAGTCGGGCCGGATTCGCCGCGGAATCCCGCCGGAAAATCGTCCAATCGGGCCTCGTCAGTCGCGATCGACATCGAGTTTGAATCCGAATTGGGGCGAAGTTTCATCGAGATGGCGGGGGAGGTTTTGCCCCGGAGTCGACCTCTGCCAGCACCAGTCGCCCGGTTTCGGGGCGTCTGCGATCCTAGCTGCCACCGAAGTGCGCAGAGCGACCATGGAACCGGAGTTCGGGCCCATTCGAGAGGTACTGACACCCCTCGAACCCGCGATACGGGCTGCCGGTTGAGTCGCAGTTCGAGTCCTGCGAGGGATGCAGGCGTTCCTGTCCGATTTTCGTGTAAGGGAAATCACTCACCCTTCGGGCGCTGACGCTTCCGGGTCCCTTGATCACTTCATCCACACCGAGACTGGCGATGGCACTCGAATTTCGATCTCCTCAAGGTTCTTGGCTGCCTCGGACTCTGTCACCGGATAACCTTGACGTATGCGACTTCTGATTCTGTCCGACATCCACGCCAACTGGCCGGCTCTCGCCGCGATCGACGAGACGTTCGACCTTTGTCTGTGCCTCGGGGACCTCGTCGACTACGGCACCGAACCGGTCCCGGTGGTCGAGTGGATCATCTCTAACGCGGCAGCCACGGTCCGGGGCAATCATGACCATGCCGTCGCGCAGCGCGTTCAAGCGCGCCCGGGGCGAGGCTTCCGGGAACTCGCGCGGCTGACGCGGACCGTCATGTGGCGCGATTTGACGCCGCGACATCTCAAGTTCCTGTCCCGGCTGCCACTCACGCAGACGCTGTCGATTGATGGCAAGCGGCTGTATCTCGTTCATGCCTCGCCGCGAGATCCACTCGACGAGTATGTCGCCAACACCGTGGACGGCTGGAGACCGATCGTCGCCGATCTCGACGCGGACATTCTGTTGACGGGCCACACCCACGTGCAGAGTCAGTTGGAAGTGGACGGACGACTCGTCGTGAACCCGGGCAGCGTGGGGCAGCCTCGCGACGGCGACCCGCGGGCCGCCTACGCGATTATCGACGGCGGCAAGGTCGAGCTCAAGCGGGTCGCCTATGACATTGACCGCACCATCGCCCAGATGCGCGCCAGCGGCGTCGACCCGAAAGCGATCGACATCGCGGAACCGGTGCTCCGCACCGGTGGCGCTGCCAGCGACGACAGCTGATTCGCCGCAGGAACAGCCTCGTAACGGAAGTCGGGAGACTTCCCAAAACGCCCGCAACGTCTGGCCATGCTCCCCGTTGGAAGGGTGTGACCAGACGTTGCCAATGCTGCGTGGGTGCTGGTGTTGAAGTGCGGCGTTGGAAGCCTCACGGCTTCCGCAACCAAACTCTTCGCGACAGCGTTTCGATACAGCTCATTAGCCGCGGAAGAACAGCAGCGTGACCAGCACGAACACGGGCAACAGAATCGCGCCCGAGTAGGCCATGTACCCGAAGAAGCTGGGCATCTTCACGCCCCGCTGTTCGGCGATCGCCTTGACCATGAAGTTCGGACCGTTGCCGATGTAGGTGTTCGCCCCCATGAACACCGATCCGCACGAGATCGCCGCGAGCGTGATCTCGCTCCCTTCCCGCCGCAGAAACTCGGCGAGGAACGCGCCTTCGAGGGGGATGTTTTGCATCCCGCAGGCGGTGGCGGCAAACGTGAGGTAAGTCGGTGCGTTGTCGAGGAACGACGAAAGAATCCCCGACGCCCAGAAGAACTCCCACGGCTCATTCACACCCAGCTTCGCGCCGTTCGCATTCAGAATCAGCAGGGCGGGCGTCATCGTGATGAAGATTCCCGCGAACAGAATCGCCACCTCATTGATCGGCGTGAACGAGAAGTGATTCGCTTCATGAATTGCTTTGGGCGTCCTGAAGTACGAGATCACCGCGATTCCCGCCAGCAACACTTCCGCAATGCCGACGGGCCATTTCGCCCCGCCATTGCCAATCCCCTGACCCGAGGCATAAATCACCGCGACCACCGCCAGCAACAGTCCAATATTGAACCCGCCCGCGATCCCGAATGGTTCGTGCTGCTGAACCTGCTCCAACTGCGAGCCGGGTCGTTCCTTCTCTTCTTTGTTCAAGACGATCTGGTCGTAGATGTTGAACACGACCAGCAGCACCAGGTTAACCAGCAGCCACTGCTGCCAGAGACGGAACGTCCAAGTAAACGGCACGCCCGACAGGAACCCGAGGAACAGGGGCGGATCTCCCAGCGGCGTGAGCAATCCACCACAGTTGGAGACGATGAAAATGAAGAACACAACGATATGCGTCTTGTTGGCCCGCGAGGCGTTGGCCCGCAAGAGCGGGCGAATCAGCAGCATCGAGGCACCGGTCGTCCCGACGAAGCTCGCGATCGAAGCGCCCAGAGCGAGCACCAGCGTGTTGACGATCGGTGTCCCGGAGAGTGACCCCTTCACGTAGATCCCACCCGAGATGATGAACAGCGCCCCGAGCATCGCGATGAACGAGATGTACTCGAGGATCTTGTGTTCCAGCTCGTGCCAGCCGTCGTGTCCGTAGCCAATCAACAGGTACGCGGCCACGGGCACCGCGAGAACGGCCGAGACGATTCCCTTGTTCGAGTTGTGCTCCCACCAATGCTCGTTGACCAGCGGGAACACGGCGATCGCCAGCAGGATCACGATGAACGGAATCGTGGCCCAGACAGGCATCTGGTGGCCCATGCTCGCCCCGCCATGCCCAGCGCCATGCTCATCACCGCCTTTGACGCCCTGTTCACCATGGCCATGATCGCCATTTTCATGATCGTGATCGTCGTGGCCGTGGTCGTCGGCTTTGGGCTTGGGAGCCGTCTCGTTGCCGGCGGGAATCTCTGGCGCTGGCAGGGCCGGAGCTGGTTCCCCCGCGGGTTGTGTCGCCGCAGGCTCGGCCGTGGCGGGATCCTGGGCGAACAAAGGTGTCGCCAGACAGAGCAGCCCCAGAGCAAGCCCCAGCGACAGGCTGCGGGCAAAACAAAGCAGACGCGACATACAAACGGCTCCCGAGGCGTCGTTGCCTGATGAGATCAAGGATTCTTTGGGATTCACTCTGTCACAGGCCGATCGTCCGCAGGACGGCAGCATGGGTCTGAATCGGAACGTTTCTGCGGACTGCTCGGTCACTGAGGGCGGGGCATTCCCGCGATTGCCTGACTCGGATGGCCACACAAGCGCGGAGTCTCCCCGCCTCGTGCAAATCGCACACTGCCGCCTATCGGCTTCCCGCCGCCGAAGGTTCAGTCGAATCCGATCAGCGATGCCGCAGTCCGACATCCGGATCCGTCGCGATCGACAGAACCGGTGGATTCGGAATTCGCTGGCGGGAACCGCCCTGTATCGGTGGCGACTGGCTGGGGGCGGGCGGTATGCTCGCCCATTCGCATTCGGTGATCCGTTCCCGGGTCCTCGGCTCCACGAAGTCCGCAACGCCAGCAGACGCTCCGTCGTCCCAATTTGGGCGATGAGGTCCGCCGGTGGTAAAACAGGAGACGACCAGATGATCCGCCTGCAGAAAATCCTTGTCGCGACAGATTTTAGCGAGCACTCCCTCGTCGCGCTGAAGTACACGTCAGCGCTCGCCGAAGCCTTCCGGGCCGATGTCCTCGTTTGCCATGTGCTCGAGCGGCCTGATTTTCTCGCCCAGTTGCCACCCGTCGGAGAAGGGTACTTCCCGCCGAATCTCCCCGAAATCCAGGAGAAGCAGGCCCGGATTCATACCGAGCAGCAACTCGCTCAGACGGGCCTTTCGAATGCCCGCGTGGTGATTCGGGTCGGCACGCCGTACCTCGAAGTCGTCAATACCGCCAAAGAAGAGAATGTCGACCTCGTGATCGTTGGCACACATGGCCGCAGCGCGATTGCACAACTGCTGCTGGGTGCCGTGGCGGAAAAGGTCGTTCGCCTGGCCCCGTGTCCGGTTCTCACCGTGCGGTCCGGCGAACACGAGTTCGTCATCCCATAACTAAGCGCACCGAAACGATTTATCAGTCGCTGAACGCGTTGCGCGTCCTTCGACCTCGCCTTCCAGGGTGACCGCTCCACCCAGACCAATCGCCTCGACTTCCCGTCTGATTCCCGCTGCCCGAGACACGCTCTCTCCCGCAGGACCAATCCGCATGTCGAAACTCGAATCGAACACGGCCCCAACCACGTCTGGTTCCGCAGTCGCGCCCCATCCGGGTGTCGACAGCATGCCGCGCTGGGCCGTGGGTGAGCTGCCACCCGCGCCGGTCTTTCAGTGGAAGCATCTGTTTGCTTTTCTGGGGCCCGGCCTGCTCATGGGCGGCTCGGCGATTGGCGGTGGAGAGTGGCTCACCGGGCCAATCGTTACCAACAAGTACGGCGGCAACCTGCTCTGGCTGGCGACCATGAGCATCCTCTGCCAGGTGATCTACAACATCGAGATCAGCCGGTACACGCTCTACTCGGGTGAGCCGATTTTCACCGGGAAGTTTCGGCTGCTGCCCGGCCCGACGTTCTGGCTCTGCACGTACATCCTGCTCGACCTGGGGACTGCGTTCCCGTATCTCGCGGCCAGTTGTGCCACGCCGATTCTCTCCCTCTGGTTGGGTGAAATCCCTAATCCCGCGGCCAACCCCGCGCACATGGTGATGCTGAAATACACGGCGATTGTCGTGTTTCTGCTCTGCCTTGTCCCGCTGATTGTCGGTGGCAAGATCTACAGCTCGCTCAAAGTCGTGATGACGGTCAAGATCGTCACCGTGCTCGGCTTCCTCTTGTTCCTCGCGATCTTCTACTCGCATCCCGAAACCTGGATCGAGATCGGCACGGGGTTCCTCAAATTTGGAAATGTCCCGGTCAACAAAGAGACCGGTGAATGCCAGAATCTGTTTGTCGCGCTCGCCACAGGAAAGCCCCTGCCAGTCATCGACCTCAGCATGATGGCGTTCCTCTCGGCCCTGGTCGCGATTTCGGGGAACGGGGGCCTGTCGAACACGCCCATCAGCAACTACACCCGCGATCAGGGGTGGGGGATGGGGAAGCATGTCGGGGCGATTCCCAGCCTGATTGGCGGACACCACATCGAACTGTCCCACGCGGGGACGGTGTTTCTTGTGACGCCCGAAAGCCTCGTGCGGTGGAAGGCCTGGTACCGGCATGTGATGCGCGACCAGCTCGGCCTCTGGATGCCGGCCTGTTTCTTCGGCCTGGCCCTGCCGAGCATGCTTTCGGTTGAGTTTCTTGCGCGGAACTCGGTCGGCGATAACAAATGGGTCGCTGCCGGGATGACGGCCGGTGGCGTGCGTGACCGTGTCGGCGGACAGTTTGGCGAGTTCTGCTTCTACATGGTCCTGTTCTGCGGGTTCCTCGTCCTGTTTCCGACCTGCTGCTCGACGATTGACGGGTTCGTCCGCCGCTGGGTCGATGCGCTCTGGACCTCCAGCAAGCGGCTGCAGCATCTGGACCCGGGGGCCATTCGGTACGTCTACTTCGGCGTGCTGATGTTTTACTCGGTGATCGCGCTGGCCATGCTCGCCTTCGTTCCCGAACCGACGCTGCTGCTGAACATTGCCGGGAACATTTACAACGTGGCGTTCGGGGTGAGTTGCTGGCATGTCGTCGCGATCAATACCCGGCTCTTGCCACGGGAACTGCGTCCCAACTACTTCGTGCGGACGGCCCTGATTCTGGCGGGTCTGTTCTTCTGGATGATTGCGGGCTTCTCTTCGGTCAAGCTGTATCGCGATATCTCGGCCGCTCTATCCAAGCCAACGCCCGCGGTCACGGCCCCTGCCTCGACCACCCCCGCCGGTCCCGCCACCAGTGCCCCCGCATCTCAGCCGGCCAGCCGGTAGGTCCCTGAATTCGCCTCTCCGTTTGCCTTGGAGTCTTTCGCACCATGTCGATCCGTCTGCTCGTTCTGGCTGGTGATTATGTCGAAGACTATGAACTGATGGTGCCGGTTCAGGCGCTGCAGATGCTGGGCTACCGCGTCGACGTTGTCTGTCCCGAAAAATCGGCCGGCGAGCAGATCCGAACGGCCATTCACGACTTCGAAGGCGATCAGACCTACTCGGAAAAGCCTGGACACAACTTCACGCTGAACTTCAGCTTCGACGACGTTCAGCCCGAAGCCTATGCGGGGCTCGTCATTCCCGGCGGCCGCGCGCCAGAATACCTGCGGCTCAACCCCGCGGTGCTGGAGATCACGCGGCATTTTTTCGCAGCAAACAAGCCGGTCGCCGCGGTCTGCCATGGTGCCCAACTGTTGACGGCGGCGGGTGTCCTTTCGGGCCGAAAATGTGCGGCCTACCCGGCGTGTGGCCCCGAAATCACGCTGGCTGGCGGCGAGTTCCAGGCGATCTCCGTCGATGGCGTGTTTGTCGATGGCAACCTCGTCTCATCGCCCGCCTGGCCCGCCCACCCCGCGTTCCTCGCCGCGTTCGTCAAACTGCTCGGGGCACGGATCACGCTGGAGTAGTCGGTCGCTTCTGATCGCGCTGGACGGGACGGGCGGCCCACAACGGCGTCTAGGTGATGATGCCACGAGACGCAGTGAGTTCCAGGCGTCTACGACTTTCAGAAGAGCACCAAAAACACGGGTGGCCCGACCACCTGGTGGTCGGGTCGCGCAGCGACAGGAAGCCGCGCCTTCCGCGCACAACCACCAATAACAGTGCCTTTGCTGGCACGACTCTCCCGCCAACCGGGTGGTGAACATCACTCGGACTCGGCGGTGGATGGTCCCCGGCGAGGTGATCGTATGCGGGATCAGTCGACCTCCGGGCGCTAACGCTTCCGGCTCCCTTTGCTGTGGCCGCGTCGGCTTCTTCGGTAGAATGATGCTCTAAAAGTCGAACAGAGCGAGCTACCGATTTCTTGTGCCGAGACCAGCCCATGTCGCTGTTGATCCGCTGTTGTCTGTTGGTGATGTTGTCTGGCACCGGGCTGGGCCTGGCCGTTGGTCTCAGGCCGACAGCCACCCACGCCGCAGATCGCGCGATCGATTTCAACCGCGATATCCGGCCGATCCTCTCGGAGCATTGCTTCGCCTGTCATGGGTTCGATGAGAAGGCTCGCAAGGCCGGCCTGCGGCTGGACCAGTCCGAATCGGCCTATGCCGAGCATGCCACGGGGACGCCGCTCAAGCCCGGCGACCTGGAGGCGAGCGAACTTTGGCAACGGGTGATCAGCGACGATCCCGCGACGGTCATGCCGCCGCCCAAATCGCACTCCACGTTGACCGATGCCGAGAAAGCCAAGCTGAAGCACTGGATTGAAGCCGGCGCTCAGTACGCCGGACATTGGGCCTTTCTGGCACCGAAACGGGTGGCTGTCCCCGAGGGAGCCGTACAGCCGATTGATGCGTTCGTCCGGGCGCGACTGACGGAGGAGGGACTGGTTCCGTCGCCAGAAGCCGACCGGGCGATGCTCGCGCGACGTCTCTCGCTCGACCTGACCGGCCTGCCTCCCACGAGCGCCGAAGTCGACGCGTTCGTCGCCGACACGCGCCCCGATGCCTACGAACAGTTCGTCGATCGACTGCTAGCCAGCCGTCATTTTGGCGAGCGGATGGCCCTCGATTGGCTCGTCGCCGCCCGTTACGCCGACACCAACGGCTACTCAATTGATGGGGGCCGCCAGATGTGGCTCTGGCGGGACTGGGTCATTCAGGCCTTCAATGACAACAAGCGCTACGACCGGTTCCTGCTCGAACAG
>JAIXZD010000196.1 GCA_027489895.1 Planctomycetaceae bacterium | reverse complement strand
CGACGAGATCGATGGCCTACTGCAGTCGATCAACAAGGCGCAGGACGCCCGGCACGAGAACATCCTGGGCACGCTGTTGACCATGTATTCGGCGGCCAACAGCATCTTTCCCATGCGACGGAAGGCCGGCAAGGAATCGCCGGGCGTCATCGACCAGCCATGTCTCGTGGTCTATGGCACGGCCATCCCCACGCATTACTACGCTGCGCTGTCCGAGCGAATGCTGACCAACGGCTTCTTCGCCCGCATGCTGATCGTTGAGAGTGGCTCCCGCAGCGTGGGCCAGGAACCGGGGATCATCAACCCGCCGCCACGCGTCCTGGAAACGGCCCGCTGGTGGTCCGAATTCTGTCCCGGCACCGGCAACCTGGAACGCTTCCACCCTTTGCCGCGCATCGTTGAGGCTGATGCTGATGCGCGCGTCTTGCTGACTGAGGCCCGGCAGGCGTCAGAGGCGGAATACGCCAGTGCCGAGGCCCGGGGCGATCCAGTGGGGACCACGGTGTGGGGGCGGGTGCCCGAGCAGATCCGCAAGCTGGCGATCCTGTACGCCGTGAGCGTCAACCACGAGGCCCCGCAGATCGATGTGGCCGCCGTGCGGTGGGCGATGGACTTCATCCTGCACCAGACCCGCCGGATGCTGTTCATGGCGCATAGCCATGTGGCGGACAACCCGTTCCATGCCGACTGCCTCAAGCTCCTGCGGAAGCTCCGTGAAGCTCCGGACCGCACGCTGCCGCACAGCGTCCTGCTCAAGCGGATGAAGCTCGACTCCAAAAGCTTCGCCGCGCTGATCGACACGCTCTGTCAGCAAGGCGAGGTCCAGGTGGTGACAACCCCACGGGCGGGTTGGTCCGTGCGGGCCTACCGGCTGGTCCACGGTGAAACTTCCCCCGGAAGTGAACCATGAACGCCATCCAAGCGTCGCACCAGGCCATTCAGGGCGGTCATGTTTCCCATGATTCCCACAAGGTTCACCAAGCCGGGGTGAAACATGAGAACGCACGAAACAGCCATAAATATAAGGAAAAGAATATCTCTCTCTTCATGTTTCTCCCGTCCACCCCCACCCACCCCCGCGATGCCCGTCCGCGAGTACCCGCGTGTGTACGCGAGGGGTGGGGGTGAAAAGGTGAAACATGCCATAGGTACTTCCCGGCAGTCTGGGCAAGGAGAGGCCAGCGGGAACCGTCGCCATTGATGACAGAGTTTGTTTTTCGTGTCCGAACACCAACCGGAGTCAAAAGCATGTCCGAGATCAATGATCCCAAGCTGCCGCAAATCGATGAGCGGACCCAGTTCTGGAAGGAGGTCGTCTGGCCCACCGCCCGGGCACTGGAGACGTTCTTCTGGAACCTGTTGTGGTTCGCGGTGATCGTCTGCCTGCTGTTCTCGTTCAACCCTTTTCGCTGAGGAGCCATCCATGCTCATTGAGTTGCGTCCCCTGACATCGATTCGTCCCTACGACAAGAACCCCCGAATCAACGACGACGCCATCGATGCCGTCGCGGCGTCAATTCGTGAGTACGGGTTCCGCCAACCGATCGTCGTCGATACCGACGGCGTGATCGTCTGTGGGCACACCCGTTACAAAGCGGCCCAGAAGCTGGGCCTGGAAAAAGTGCCGGTGCATGTCGCCAAGGATCTGACTCCGGAGCAGATCAAGGCGTTTCGGATTGCTGACAACCAGACCGCGTCGCTCGCTGAATGGAACTACGACCTGCTGCCGCTCGAACTGGCCGACCTGCAGGCGGCCAACTACGACCTCGGGTTGCTGGGGTTCGACGCGGATGAGCTCGCCAAGCTGCTCAACCCCGACGGCAAGGACGGGTTGTGCGATCCCGACGAAGTTCCAGCCCCGCCGGACGAGGCCATGACCCAACCCGGCGATCTGTGGATTCTGGGTGAGCATCGATTGCTGTGCGGCGACAGCAGCAACCCGGCCCATGTTGATCGGCTGTTGGACGGGGCGGTGATCCATCTGGTGAACACCGATCCGCCGTACAACGTCAAGGTTGAGCCGCGCAGCAACAACGCCATCGCGGCGGGCAACAGCAGCTTTGCGAACCCCAACAAGCACCATCAGAAGTTCGACCTGGAACGTCACCCGGAGAAGTCGAAGGCCACCCACAAGAAGATGCGAGCCAAGGATCGCCCGCTCGCGAACGACTTCGTCACCGACCAGGAGTTCGATGTCCTGCTCGATGCATGGTTCGGCAACCTCGCCCGCGTGCTGGTGCCGGGCCGTGGGTTCTATGTCTGGGGCGGCTACGCCAACCTCGGCAACTACCCGCCGTTCCTCAAGAAACATGGACTCTACTTCAGCCAGGGGATCGTGTGGGACAAGCAGCACCCGGTCTTGACCCGCAAGGATTTTATGGGCGCGTTCGAGATCGCGTTCTACGGCTGGAAGGAAGGCGCGGCCCACGTCTACCTCGGCCCGAACAACGCCACCGACCTGTGGCACGTCAAGAAGGTCAACCCGCAGTCGATGGTGCATCTCACCGAGAAGCCGGTCGAACTGGCAGTGCGAGCGATGCAGTACTCGTCGCGGACCGGTGAAAACGTGATCGATCTGTTCGGCGGCAGCGGCTCGACGTTGATCGCCGCCGAACAGACGGGACGCAAGGCGTTCCTGATGGCACTCGACCCGCCCTATTGCGACGTGATTGTGCAGCGGTTTGAGAAGTTCACCGGGCAGAAGGCCGAGCGGGTGCCGGCGCAGGAGGCCGCGGCATGATCTACCTGGCCAGCCCGTATTCGCATCCCGCGGTCACGATCCGTGAGCAGCGGTTCCGCGACGCCTGCCGCGCGGCCGCCCAGCTGCTGGCGTCCGGTCTGACTGTGTTCTCACCGATCGTGCATGGGCATCCGCTTGTCGACCACGGGCTGCCAACCGACTGGCCATTTTGGGAGCGGTTCGACCGGGACCACCTGGTCCGGTGCGACGAGGTGGTTGTGTTGATGCTGGACGGTTGGCGGGAGTCCGTCGGCGTGGCGACGGAAATCCGGATCGCGGGGGAACTCGGCAAGCCGGTCCGGTATCTGGCCCCGGACGGCACGGGTTCGCCCACGTTGGCCCACGTCGCGGAGGAGGCGGGACGTTGAAGAAACCTACGACCAACGAGAAAACGCCCGCACGTTGCGAACGTGGGGCGTCACCGGGGCGAGCCCGGATCAAGGGGATGTCATTCGCCGGGGCGGTACGTCGTTCCGCACCCGGCGCAGCGGACCGTTTCATCGTCGTCTTGCCAGACCAACCGGTCGGCGTCCCGTTCGCCGCACTTTGGACAGGCCTCGGTGGGGGCGACGTGATTGGCCACGGGCGGGTCGAGTTGGTCGGCCACCGCCAGCAGCGTTTCGAGGAGGTCGTTGGCATCGATGCGGGTGGAGCGGCGGCCTTCTTCGAGGGCGTTCTCCAACCGCAGGGCGACCACGCGGAGGGCGTCGGCGATCTTGAATTCGGGGGTTGTCATGTGGGTACCTCAAATCTTGAAGAGTTCGGAGACCGCCTGGGGACCGGGCGTTCCGTCCGCGATCTCGGACTGGTCGGTCTTCTTCTTGCTGGTCTTCTTGCCCGTGGCCTTCGCGGCCGGTTTGGCCGGGGCGTTGGCCACCGTCCCCAGCGTGAAGTGCCCGCGTTCGGTCTTGGTGAACCGGGCCTCGGCCCCCTTTGTCTGGATCTCCCGCAGGATCGCGGCGTACAGCGTGGCCTGCGGGGTCTTGCCGCCGGGGCTGGTCCAGTACCCCTTCGCGGCCATCGCGTCGATCATCTCTTTCGAGGTCATCGGTTCGCCCGCTTCCGCCAGCACCTTCGCGGCCGCGTCGAGGGCGCTCATCTTGCCGGGAACCTTCTCCTTGGCGGGCTTCTTCGCCTTCGCGGGTTTGGCGTCGGCCGTCGTTTCGACGTTCGTCTCGGCGGCCTGCGGTTGGGCCTTCTTCGCCGGAGCTTTCTTCGTGGCCTTGGCCAGGGTCTTGGGG
>JAIXZD010000479.1 GCA_027489895.1 Planctomycetaceae bacterium | reverse complement strand
TCACCCCACGGCTGAATCGAACGCGGACGTCCTTCCCGGTCCTGAATCATCTCGTGCGGGTTGATCCCCACCGACTTGTACACCGTCGCCACCGCCTCGGCCGGGCTGTACGTGCGCGTCTTGCAGAAGCCGCCGATCTCGTCGGTCTGACCAATCACCTGACCGCCCCGCACTCCGCCCCCCGCGAAGAAGATCGACCCCGAATAGCCCCAGTGATCGCGGCCACCCTGAGGATTGATCTTCGGCGTGCGTCCGAACTCCGTGAAGTAGACCACCAGCGTCCGCTCCAGCCGACCCGACTGGGCGAGGTCATCCAGCAGCGCCGCAAACGCCTGGTCGACCGCCGGCAGGTGATACGGAACACGCACCATCTTCCACATGTGTGGCTGGTTCTGGACCGGAGCGCAGTGATTGTCCCACAGGTTGTTGTACTCGCCCCAGTCGTAGCCGTAATCGACCATGACAAACCGGGCATCACGTTCGAGCAGACGTCGCGCCAACAGACAGCGCTGCCCCAGCTTGCTCGTCCCGTACTTTTCCTTGACCGTCTCCGGTTCGCGATGAATGTCGAACGCCTCACGGGTCTTCTCGGAGGTCAACAGGTCCACCGCCTGGCCGTAAAGCAGGTCCAGCCCTTCCATCGCCCGCCCGCGCTCGGCCGCGGCCAGCGTGGTTTCCAGTTGCTGCCGCAGCGACCCGCGGCGCGCCAGCCGGTCTGGTGATGACTCTTCCAGCCAGCCCAGGTCGCGAACCTTGAAATCGCTGTTGCGAGGCTCGCCCATCGTGCAGAACGGCGCGTACTTCTCGCCGAGCCACGCCGAGACAAACTCGTTCGTGTACGGTTCGCCCGGACGAGTCGACCCCGGCACGGCGATGTAGCCCGGAAGGTTCCCCGTCGCCCCAAGCTGCTGATGAATGATCGACCCGAAGTTCGGCTCGCTCAGAATTCCATTGGGCAGTTTGTTATGCCCCGACAGTGCGTAGCACTGCCCTTCAAAATGGTCGTTTGTGCCTGCGGCATAGGACCGAATCAGCGCCAGCTTGTCCATATGCCGGGCCATGTTGGGCATGGTGTCGGCAAACCGGACGCCCGGCACGTTCGTCTCGATGGCACCGATCGGCCCATGAATCTCTTCCGGGGCCTCCGGCTTCGGGTCGAACGATTCGTGGTGCGTCACCCCGCCGGGCAGCCAGAGGAAGATCACCTGGTCGGCCGTAGCATGCGCACTCGCGGCAATCTCGGCCTGGACCGCTCCACCGCGCCCGAGGCCCAGCAGTTGCGGCGCGGACGCAGCGACAGTCACCCCGCCCCACCTCAAAAAACTGCGGCGATGCAGACCAAACGGCGTGACTCGACGATGCGCGCTGGCGTAGTCCATTCGACACCAAAATCGGAAAGGTCGTGTCAACGAAAAATCGACGCGCAGCGACTCACCGAACTCCGCGAGACCGCCTCCAGAGCGGTCATCGCCAGCGAATCACTTCCATCGATCCGAACATCAACACAACGGGACAACACATGGTGAGCGCGGCGGGCGATCTTCCGACCACCCAATGACATATAAGTTATCGTCTATCCAGACAGCCGACAACGGTCATTTTGGCACCCCAGTCATGAACCTTCGCATTGGCGAATGTTCACAGCGACCCAAGGGTGCCGGAAGCGTCAGCGCCCGGAGGCTCACCCGTTCGGCGCCCGCTCCGCCAATTCGCTAAGACGTCGCTTCGTCCGCTTCCTTCACCAGCCGGGCACGCACTTCGGGCAGCGGATACTCCAGAAAGTGCAGCCCCAGCCCGACCACTTCGCACAGTCGCAGCCACCCCCGCGTCACCAGTTGCTCCTGTTCGGAAACGTAGTCCGCTGGGAGCGACGTCTTGCCGAACGCCCCTTCCACCGAGACCGGAGCGAACCCCTCCGCCACGATAAACTGTGCCCGGAACGGGTTGCAGCGAATGTGCCGTTCAGGCTGCGTCAGCAACACCTCGGGAGGCGTCTCGCCAATGATGTACCCCAGGTAGAGATCGCTGTCGACAATCTCATCCACCTCGGCTCCACACACCTCGCAAAGGTACCCCTGATCGCACCGCGCCATGTTGCCTCACAACCTTCCCGAGGGCATTCGTAGGGTGGGCACTGCCCACCATGGCTCACCCGCGCTCATCGACCATTTATCTTTTCTTCCGCTCACCAGCGAAACCCAACCTCCGATGCGACCCCAAACCAAGGGTGGCCCGACCACCTGGTGGTCGGGTCGCGCAGCGACAGGAAGCCGCACCTTCCGCAAACAACCACCAGAAACGGTCCGTCCGCCGTGACGATTCTCCCAACCGACCTGGTACCGGCCAGAATCCGCGCACGGCGTTGCGCCGCGACGTCGCTCTAATAACGCCGGGCATTCGCCCGCGCCTGGACCCGGCTGGGCAAACCCATGATCCGCAAAAATCCTTCCGCGTCGGTCTGGTTGTATGAACCGCCGCCTTCCATCGTGGCGATCGCTTCGTCGTACAGGTTGTTGGGGCTGGTCCGCCCGTCGACGAAAATGTTCCCCTTGTACAGCCCCAGCGCCACCGTCCCCGTCACAGGCCGCTGCATCTCGCGAATGAAGCTCAAGAGCGCATCCATCTTCGGGACGTACCAGAAGCCGTAATAGACCATCTCCGCCACTTCGGGCGCGAGGCGATCCCGCAAGTGCATCAGGTCCCGGTCGATCGTGAGCTGCTCCAGCACCCGGTGCGCGGTGTAGAGCGTCGTCATGCCAGGTGCCTCATAGACACCCCGGCTCTTCATCCCCACGAACCGGTTCTCGACCATATCGACCAGCCCCACGCCATTGCGGCCCGCGAGCGTGTTGAGGTCCATGACCATTTCCAACGGCGACTTCGCCTGGCCGTTCAGTCGGACCGGCACGCCCTGCTCGAAATCGATCGTGATATGTTCGACCACATCCGGCGACTGGGTCGGCGGCGTCGTCATTCCGAATTCGACCGTGTCGACTCCGTTGACGTTCAGGTCCTCGAGCTTGCCCGCCTCATAGCTGATATGCAGGCAGTTTTCGTCGGAGCTATAGGGCTTCGAGATGCTCGCCTTGACGGGAATGTCCCTCTGCTGGCAGTACTCGATCATTGCGGTCCGGCCGGGGAACAGGTTCCGGAACTTCTCCATCCGCCAGGGGGCGATGATCCGGATGTTCGGGTCGAGCGCCTCGGCCGCCAGTTGGAACCGGCACTGATCGTTCCCTTTGCCCGTGGCTCCATGCGCGTAGGCGTTCGAGCCGACTTCCCGCGCCACCTGCAGGCAGACCTTCGAGATGAGCGGCCGGGCGATCGACGTCCCTAGCAGGTAGACGCCTTCGTACTTCGCCTGCCACTGCATCACCGGGAAGGCGAAATCCCGGCACAGCTCTTCGCGGACATCGGCGATCCGGGCCGACTTGGCGCCAATCTTGTGGGCCTTTTCCAGAATCGCCTGGCGGTCTTCGCAGGGCTGCCCCAGATCGACGTACACGCAATGGACGTCGTACCCTTCGTCCATCAACCAGCCGAGAATGACCGAAGTATCCAGCCCGCCACTGTAGGCGAGCACGCATTGTTCGCGCGCCACGTCTGCCACCTTGAACCCGCTTGAAACGGGGACCGCATGAGAGTCCCCGGAAATCCACGCCCAGACAGTCCAGACGGGGCCAACTTCACGAATCCGCAGTGTACCGCCCCTCCGTTGCGAAACCCAACGAACACGCTCGGGACATCGCTTTGTTCAAGCTGGCACGAGATTCGAAGGAATCAACGGGTGTGCCATGCTTGCACCGCTTCGGGGCAAGCATGCCGACCGTGCGTTGGCGTGGCACGAACGATGACGCGTATTTCCTGGAATTCGCCGACAAACCGAGCCGAGGGCCGCTTGCATGCTTGCCCCGCAAAGCCGGTGCAAGCATGGCACACCGAGTTCGCGCCATTGTCCCCAGTTTCAACAAGGGAAATGCTCAACGCCCATTCCCGTTGAAGCACGCGATGGATTACTCGCCAATCGCCAAGGTCAGCGCCGGGTCCATGTCATCCAGCGGCGAGTTGAGGCCCGGCAGCGGAATCAGCACACCACGCTCGCGGTCGAACAGGGCGATATCGCGCTCGCCCGCTCCGTCGAGACGCTCGGTGACGAACGCGATGTAACGTCCATCCGGGCTCAAACAGGGAGCCTGCTCGTTCCCGATGGAGTTCAGCCCCGAGAGATCCGCCAGAGAGCGCGACGTGCGATCGAACAGGAACACATCAGGCCCCGTTTCTTTCGCATTCCGATCCGAAATGAACGCCAGCCAGCGGCCATTTGCACTGAGGGCCGGGTCGGTTTCCACATCGGGGGAATTCGCTTCCGCGAGCGGATCAATCTCCCCGGAGGAAAGGTTCACCAGTGCCAAGTCCGTCGGCCGGGGACTGTCACCAGCCACAGTGAATACCAGCGTCTGGCCATCCCCGGACAGGGTCGCTCCGCGTTCATCGCGACGTGTCTGATTCAACGCCAGCGGACTCGACTTCTTGGCAGGCACGTCGTAGCGCAACAGGTCCCAACGACCAGGCAGTGACGGCTTAGCCCACGCCTCTAGAACCAACACATCCCCGGTCGCCGAAATCGCCGGAGCGGCCTGGGCATTGGGCGAATCATTCAGGCCGGGTAAGTCGACGAGTTTCTTCTCCAGAAGGCTCCAGAGCAGGACCACGCACGGTTGCCCCTCCGCCTCGCTCGCAAACGCACAGAACCGTCCATCAGCCGAAAGTGCCGGGTGATGGTCGCTCCGCTTCGGAACCGCAGGGATGCCCCCCGCAGGCTGCACGGCACCTCCGGAATCCACTTTGAAAAACAGGATCTCCGGGTGCATCGGCCGGTTGCGGTAACTCGACACGGCCACGAGCAGCGGTCGCGACTCGGCCCAAACCGGGGCGACGAAACCAGCCAGACTCAGCCAGACGCAAGAACTCGCACAGCACCAGAATCGAACCATCAACCACTCTCCCCTCACCACACCGCACCGCCGAGCCGACGTGTACGTCCCACTCAGGCAAGCCGACCCCATCAGGGGGCGGTGGAATCGACGCCCCTCAACCAGCCAGTTCGGGAATCGGGGTCGCATCCTTGATAAACGGACGCACCCGCAGATCGTTGATCACATCGATCCCCAACCGCTGATAAATCGTCGCCGCAAACTCTTCAGGTCGAACACCGCGCGACGAAGGATACGCCCCCTTGGTATCGCTCGAACCCACGATTCCCGCCGGGACGCCCGCACCCGCCAACACGCCCGAGAAGCAATACGGCCAGTGGTCGCGCGCCCCAAACTTGTTGATCTGCGGCGTGCGACCAAACTCCCCGCACACGACCAGCAGTGTCGAGTCGTACAGCCCCCGGTCGATCAGGTCTTCCACCAGCGCGGAAAACCCCTGGTCAAACCGCGGGCACAACTGCTGCTCCATCCGCGACATCCCCGGCAGCTCCGCCCCGTGGACATCCCACGCATCGAACGCGATGCAGTCGTACCACTTCACCTGGACGAATCGCGTGCCAGCCTCAATGAGACGCCGCGCCATAAGACACGACTGACCAAAGAAGTTCGCCCCATACCGCATTCGCAGCGCATCGCTTTCCCGGCCCACATCGAACGCTTCCCGCACGCGGGCTGATGTCAGCAGATCGATCGCCCGGCGGTAGTTCTCATCGACCTGCGCCACCCCGGCCGTGGCATCCAGTGTCTTCCGCGCACCGTCGACCGCCGCCAGA
Source organism: Planctomycetaceae bacterium (assembly GCA_027489895.1). Taxonomy (GTDB): domain Bacteria; phylum Planctomycetota; class Planctomycetia; order Planctomycetales; family Planctomycetaceae; genus JAIXZD01. The sequence goes on along the minus strand of JAIXZD010000479.1, from coordinate 25,620 downwards.
AGCTCGTTCCGACGCCCGAAGCGATCGGCCGCAAACCCCGGCTGCAGCGAAAAATCACCCAGATCGACTTTCTTTCCTGTCGGATCGCGGACCACCAGCGGCTCGTAGGGGGCGCCAAAGCTGCCACCCCCCGCGATGTCCAATGGAGTCTGTTCGCGGGTACCATCCCCCCGACGCGACCCAATGTTGACGAACGGCGGCATCGTCGTCTGCGACGGCTGCAGCTTCCCCACGACCGACCCGATCAACGTCTTGTTCTGATCGAAACCCGTCGCCATCGCGGTCGAATCGTGACCAGCATTCGCGTGAGTGAGCGATCGCACGACGGCAATTTTGTCCGCCAACCGCGCGATCCGCGGCAACAGCTCGCAGTACTGCACTCCAGGCTGGCTCGTCGAGATCGCCCCATACGGGCCGCGGACATAGTCGAGTGCGTTGGGCTTGGGATCGAACGTCTCGAAGTGACTCGGACCACCGCTCAGGTAGATGAAAATGCAGTTCTTCGGAGACCGGGACGACTCCGCCCCGACCGCACGCGAGGCCAAAGGCCTGGCAGCCAGCGAGACGCCCGCCAGGTTCAGCGCTCCCACCGTCAGCATCTGCCGACGCGTCCAGCCCGAACAGGTTCGCCCCGAGAAAGTCCCCAATTCCAGCATGGGCCATCGCTCCCGTTTCCATCCCGGAACAGCCGATCGAGGTTCATCGACCTCGAAAAGATCAACTTTCGCTTACGCAAGCGTACCCGCCCCGGTTTGCCGCGGTCAATTCGTCTCTCGCAACTGGTCGAGAGTGGCCTGCATATCCGTCGGTAGCGGCGCCTCGAATGCCAGCGGCTGACGCGTCGCCGGATGCCGAAACTCCAGCCGAAACGCATGCAGCGCCTGCCGAACAATCAATTGGTCTTCGGGGCGAACTTTCGCCGGGTCCAGTTCATGCGCTGCGGCCTGCCCCGAGACTCCCCCCGTGCGTTTGTTCACCAGGTAGCCGCGACTCAACACCTCCCGGCCGCCGTATAACTGATCGGCCACGAGCGGATGCCCCAAATGCCGCATATGGACCCGCAACTGATGCGTGCGTCCCGTCCGCGGCAGCAGCCGGACATACGTGAAATCGTAGAACCGCTCCAGCACTTCATACTGCGTGGTTGCCTCCCGCGAGTTCCCCCCCGGTTCACAGACCATCATCTTTTCGCGCTGTTTCGGGTGGACCCGCATATGCGTGGAAATTAAACCCGTGTTCTGTTCGACCACGCCCCACGCGATCGCCCGATACTCCTTGCGAACCTCCCGCTGTTCGAACTGGGCGCTCAGGTGATTGTGAACCTGGTTGTTTTTGGCGACCACGATGATGCCGCTCGTGTCGCGATCCAGCCGATGCACCACCCCCGGTCGAAACCGACCCGCCACGCTGCTCAAGTTGTCGAAATGAAACTGCAGCGCATTGGCGAGCGTCCCGCCGTAATTCCCCTTGCCAGGGTGCGTGATCAGTCCCGCCGCCTTGTTGATCACCACCAGATGCTCGTCCTCGAAGACGATCTCCAGCGGGATGTTCTCGGGCTGCAATGTCTCATCGGCCCGCGCGGGCAACCGGACACTGACCACATCATTGACATGCAACCGACGGCTCATCTTCACCGGCAGCCCATTCACTTCGACCGCCTGCCCTTCGATCGCCTTCTGAAACTGCCCCCGACTGAAATTCGGAAACAGCCTCGCGAGATAGTGGTCGACGCGCCAACCATGCGCCCGGGCCTCGACGGTCAGCCGAATCGCCTCGCCCCCTTGTACGAGTTCTCCCTGCGTCGCCGCAGGCGACTCGTTCAGGTCCTCGTCCTCCAGCGCCTCGCCAGACAATCCGCCATCGCCCGGCTCGGATTCTGCCTCGTCATCCGAGCGCGCGTCGTCGGCAGGACCTTGGTGACGACCAGACCGGGAAGAGGAACGCGACATCAACAATTCGATTCGTTGGAGACAGCCCAGGGGGCACAGCGACAAAGCCAGCCTGCCACGACCAGCAACTCCGCCGCAGCGGCCACACACTCCTGTAGCGGAACTCGTGAGAGTTCCCCCGTCAAGCCCCGCACAGCCGCAGGTCCGGTCGCCAACAGCAGCACCAGAGAGCCAGAAGCGTCAGCGCCCGGAGCCATCTGCTCAAACAATCGTCGCCGTGAACAGGTGATTCCCCACCCGGTGCACTTCGTCGAACGTCAGGGGGACATCAAACAGGCAGACGATCATCCAGCGAGACTGTCCTTCGGGAGCCTCGGTCGCCGTACATCGCAGAATTCGACCCGTCCGATCCACCTCAAAACCCTGCGTCCGATGCAGAATTCTGACAATCACCGGGGCGCCGGTCTCCAGGGTCTCTGCCGAGTCAAACGCCACGCCGCCCATACTGACATCGATCATCCGGCCTCGAAACTGGCTCGAACGCAACAGCCACATCGCCCGTTCGGGCGTCAGTCCGGTGTTCGGCCGTCGACACAGCACGATATCCGAGTCACCCTCCCAGCGGGGCTGGCTCCGCCGGTCCACACCCTCCGGCTTCAGCGGCGGGTTGGGGGCGACTGGTGCGGCCCCCGTCTTCAATCGCAAGGCAGACGACAAACCACTCGCGCGACGTTCCGCGACCCGCCGCGCCGCCGACCAGGGGCCAGGCGGCGCAGCCAAAGCCGTTTGTACGGCCTGGAGAGTCTCTAGGGGTTCTAATGGCATGAGTCTCAATCTCCGGGTTGCCACGAGACGAACTTCGGCCCCGTCAAGGCAACTGGACGGCTGCGATGTCCCAGACGGTGGAAAGACTCTCCATCCGGGACCACGCCAATCATCCTTCGAACCTTAGCTCAGAAAACGGGAACGCGCAAGAATTCGTCGTCCCGCTTCTCACCCCTGTCGCCAACCTCCCCAAAACTTCACCCGCGCATCCAGCCCGTCCGGCACTCTTTCCCAGCCCACCACACCGGGCAAACCCCATGTCGTGTGATCGTCAGGGCCCGCGCTCGAGGCCGAGTCTTGTCGACCGCCGTTTGCTAGACTGCGGCCGGGGCCAGTCGGCAAGTTGACGTCGACCATTCGACGGCAGCCGGGAAATGACAACCGTGCCGTCCCGCCCCTTTTGCACTGCAAGTCGATGAATCCCGGAACGCGAAATGCCCCGAAACTGGCGCTATCCCCACCACAACGAGCCCCTCATTCGCCAGCTTGCCGCCGGACTCAAGGTGCCCGCGATCCTCGCCCAGGTGCTCGCCGCCCGTGACGTGGCCGATCCAGAATCCGGCGTCGCCTTCCTCGAGTCCAAACTGACGGAACTGCACGACCCCGACCGCCTCCCCGGAATCGCCGCCGCGGCCGACCGCGTTGTCGCCGCCGTCAAAGCCAAACGCCGCGTCACCGTCTACGGCGATTACGACGTCGACGGCGTCACCGCGACCGCCCTGCTCTGGCACTGTTTGAGGCTCGCCGGGGCGACGGCCGATTACTACATCCCGCGCCGGCTCGACGAAGGGTACGGCCTCCATGCCGATGCCCTGCGAACTCTCGCCGCCGAGCATCCCGGCCAACTCGTCATCACCGTCGATTGCGGCATCGCTAGCCCCGCCGAAGCCGATCTCGCCCGGGAACTCGGCCTCGAACTGATCATCACCGACCATCACCTGTACGGCGCGACAATCCCCGCCGCCGACGCGGTCTGCCATCCGCGACTCCCCGGAACGGACTACCCGTTTGGCGACCTCTGTGGTGCGGGTGTCGCATTCAAACTGGCCTGGGCCATCTGCCAGAGGCTGGGCGATGGCAAGCGGGCCTCGGCTTCCATGCGCGACTTTCTGATGAGCGCCGTCGGCCTCGCCGCCATTGGTACCGTTGCCGACTGTGTCCCGCTGCTCGGCGAAAACCGCGTTATCGTCCGCTATGGATTGGGCAGTCTCGTCCAGCGGTCGTCGGTCGGTCTCAAGGCCCTGCTCCAGTGCAGTGGCCTCGCGGACAAGCCGTCCCTTCAGGCCGAGGATGTCGCCTTCACGATCGGTCCCCGCATCAACGCCGCCGGCCGACTCGGCCAGGCCCGGCTCGCGGTCGAACTGCTCACCACCGACAACGCCGAGCGGGCTCTCGGGTTGGCCGCTTACCTCGAAGAGCAGAACAAAATCCGCCAGACCGTGGAGCGCAAAATTCTCAAGCAGGCCCGCGAACAGATCGAGGCGCACCCCCACTGGCTCGACTCGGGGGGACTCGTGCTCGCCTCCGCCGAATGGCATCCGGGCGTGATCGGCATCGTCGCCAGCCGACTTGTCGAGCAGTTTCAGAAACCGGTCGTCATGCTGGCGATCAACGTCGATGAGGGCGTGGGCCAGGGCAGTGCCCGCACGTTCGGCCGCTTCGACCTGCACGCCGCGCTCTCCGCCTGTTCCGAGCCGCTCCTGCAGTTTGGTGGACATCAGGCCGCTGCCGGGATGCGCATCAAGGTTGGCGACATCGACCGCTTCCGCGACCTCTTTGCCGCCTTTGCGACGATTCACCACCAACCCACCGACGACGAGACCGACCTCACGATCGACGCCGAGGTCCGCTTCGCCGATCTCACCGTGAAAGCCGTGAAGGATCTCGAACGACTCGGTCCGTTCGGCCGCGCGAACCCCCGACCGATTTTTGCCGCCACGACCGTCCGCCTCGCGGAGCCGCCTCGCAAGATGGGTGAAGGCGAACGGCACCTCGCCCTGAGACTCGCTCACTACGGCGAGACGCTGCGCGCCATCAGCTTCGGCAATGCCGCCTGGGCCGAAGAACTGGTCTCGCACGAATCGATCGCCGTCTGCTTCCAACCGCAGATCAACGCCTTCCGAGGCCGCGAAAGCGTTGAACTCCGCCTGCTCGACTGGCGCCCCGCCACAACGGCCGCGCCCGTCACCCACCCCGCCCCCCAGTTGTAGCGGAAGCGGTGACGCTTCCCCCGTCCCACCCCCGGCCCCAACGCGCCGAAAAATCCACCTCATTGACGGAATCACATCAACATGTCCTCCTGCGTACGTCCATCCTGGAATTCCTTCCACCGGAGCCGCACCCATGCCTCCCGCCTCATCCCGTCCAGCGTCACTTCGTACCCTCCTCGTGCCGCTGCTCCTCTGCTGCCTGCCTGCCGCCCTCCCTGCCGCCGACCTACCGCAACCGTTTCCCGGCGCTGTGTCTCAATGGCAGGGGTTTGATCGGTACGACTTCCAGGTCGCTGGTCGCGGCGCAATCGTCGTCGCTCCCAAAGTCGCCGCACCAGGCCGTCCCTGGATCTGGTGGGCCGAGTTCTTCGGACATCGCCCCGAACCGGAAATCGCCCTGCTCGGCCGTGGCTACCATGTCGTCCATCTGAAAACGCAAGATCTCTTCGGTTCGCCCAAAGCGCTCGAAGCCTGGGAACCGTTTTACCAGCAGCTGGTCCAGCAGCATGGATTCGCCCCGAAGGCCGCGTATGTCGGAATCAGCCGCGGCGGCCTCTACTGCTTCAACTGGGCCGCGGCGCACCCGGACCGCGTCGCCTGCATCTATGCGGATGGCCCGGTCTGCGACATCAAGACCTGGCCGCTGGGACTGGGCAAAGGCCCTCGCAACGAAGCGGAAGTCCCGCGTCTGCTGGCGGCCTACAACGTCAAAACCGAAGAGGAACTTCTCAAGGTCGTCCTCAACCCGATCGATCACCTCGAGCCGCTGGCCAAGGCAAAAATCCCCCTCATCCACGTCTATGGCGATGCCGATGTCCCCGTGCCGTGGGAACAGAACACAGGCGTTGTCGCGGAACGCTACAAGGCCCTGGGGGGTGACATCACACTCATCGCCAAACCTGGTGTCGGCCATGTCCACGGGCTGGACGATCCCACGCCGCTCGTCGAATTCATCGACCGTCACTGCCGCGCCCAGTTCGCCGCCCGCCGACAGGTCCCGAAGGACCCCATCGCCCTCGGATCGCGGCGCGAACTGTTCGTCGACCGCCTGCTGATCGACCGCCTCGAAGGCTGCGATCTCGTCCTCCACGAGCCGCGTGATTGCGGCCGGGTCCTGGCGCTCGATAACGCCTGGGAAGGCCCGCTCTCCGGTTACACCACGGTCCTTCGCGATGGCGATCGGTTCCTGATGTACTACCGCGGCATCTCCGAACCGGGACTCGACGGCAGCGACCACGAACGGGCCTGCCTCGCCGAATCGTCCGATGGAATCACCTGGACCAAACCCAACCTCGGCCTCTACCAATTCGACGGTTCTCCCGAGAACAACCTGGTCCTCGAAAAGGCCGCCCCGGCCACCCACAACTTCTGCCCGTTCATCGACACCCGGCCCAACGTCCCCGCTTCGGAACGCTTCAAAGCGGTCGGCGGAAACGTCGACAAACTCTGGGCGTTCGTCTCGGCCGACGGCAGGCAGTGGAAGCGGTGGGGCGACGGTCCGCTGATCACCAAAGCCGATGTCCCGATTCCGCACAACCATCTGTTCGATTCTCAGAACGTCGCGTTTTGGTCGGAAAGCGAAGGCTGTTACGTCTGCTATTTCCGTGTCTGGGATGGCGTTCGCAAAATCGCCCGAACCACCAGCGCCGACTTTCATTCCTGGACACCGGCCGTCCTGATGGAGCAGGTCCACGATGACGGCTCGGGCCCAGTCGCCGCCCCCACCGAACACCTCTACACCAATCAGACCTCGCCCTACTTCCGTGCGCCGCACATTTACATCGCCACGGCCGCCCGGTTCTTCGAAGGCCGACAGGTGCTGTCCGAGGCCGAGGCCAAAGCGCTGGGCGTCGACCCCGGCTACTTCAAGGACACCTCCGACGCTGTGCTGCTCTCCTCGCGGGGCGGTTCGACCTACGACCGAACCTTTCTCTCCGCGTTCATCAAGCCAGGGATCGGTGCCAGCAACTGGGTCTCCCGCACGAACTACCCCGCCCTGAACATCGTGCAGACGGGGCCTCACGAAATGTCGCTCTACGTCAATCACGACTACGCCCAGCCCACCGCCCACGTCCGGCGTTACAGCCTGCGACTCGATGGCTTCTCCTCGATCGAGGCCGGTTCCACGACCGGCACTGTCGTCACAAGGCCCTTCACCTTTACCGGGACGCACCTGTCGATCAACTTCTCGACTTCCGCCGCCGGTGGACTTCGCTTCGCCCTGGAGACACCAGACGGCACTCCCATCCCCGGGTTCACGCTCGCCGACTGTCGCGAGCAGATCGGCAACGAGATCGATCGCACCGTCCGCTGGGGCGACTCCTCCGATCTCTCCACCCTCTCCGGCAAACCGCTCCGCCTGAAAGTCGAACTCCGCGACGCAAACCTCTTCGCCCTCCAGTTCGCCCCGTAGGCGCCCCGCCGCTCCCCCGCGTTCGACCACTTTTGACTTTTGACTTTTGACTTTTGACTTTTGACTTTTGACTTTTGACTTTTGACTTTTGACTTTGCGGGCCAACAGGCCCGCTCAATACTTCCCGTTGACGAAGTGCATGCTGGCCTGCTCCTCCGTTCCATCCAAGCCCGGCGAGATCCCCGGATTGGCATCAAACAGCCCCCAGTACATCCGCGGCGTCGCCGGTTCCAGCGAACTCTTTACCTTCCACGGTGAGTACAGGCGCTGCTCGACCTGAGACGGCGAGAAACTGCTGACCGAACTCATCCCGTACATGTAGCGATACGACTGCCGGAACGCGCCTCCGAACGACATGGAATCGCCCGAATCGACTCCCTTCGGCAGCGCGGGCAGAGACTGCGAAAACTGCTTCTGGCATTCCGTCCAGTTCGCGTCCGTAATCGGAGCGAGCGTCGCACTGCTCCCCGCCGGTAATCGATCGGCGTAATAAGCCTTCCCCTTGTCATCCCAGACGATCAGCTCCCTCAACCCGATCGAAAACCCGTTCTCCACCCGCAGGCCGCCCGGTGCCGAGGCAACGTTAAGTCGCTCGCGCTGCGGTTGAACCGACACGGTGACAAACTGCGTCGGTGTCCGCGCGGGCAACCAGCCTCCCTGCAGCCGCTGGGTTTCGGTCCAGTCGACCGACAATCGGGACTGGCTCGGGTCCTCTGGCCAGACCGGGAAAATCGCAGTGACCGGGCTGAACGACAGCCCCCCGGGACTCAGGCCCGCATACAGGGACACTCGCGATGAGGTGACAGCCCTGGCCGCACTCTGGTCGACCAGTGTCAAACTTCGCTGTCGCGACTGAACCCCAAAACCATCCGCGAGAATCGCATACGCGAACAGGGACAGGCAGGTGAGCAGCGAAATCAGGGGAATCGTCAGCAGCATCAGGTGGAGTTGCTTCCGCCGCGCCAGCCACCACAGGTTGATCGGTCCAATCACAATCGAAAACCCGGTGATCAGCACCAGGAACATCGTGATCGGTGCCGCTCCCACGCCTGGAATGAGGAAGTGATAAAACTCCGGATGCCCCTGCTCCCTGCCGCATGTTCCCAATCGCACCCCAAGCGTCTGCGAAGCGGCATCCGTATTCTGGAAGAACCAGCACCAGTTGCCTTGCGACCCTGGAAACGCATCGAACTGAAACGCATGGACCGATCCCAAACCCAGCGATGCACGGCCATAGTCCCGCTCGCCTTTCGGCCAGGGCTTCATCGGCGGGGTTGGAGCGGTGGCCGTGGGCGTGGTGCCGGGCACGGTAGGCGCGGCGATTGGTTGCCGTTCGCTCGGTTCCTCGAACGTCCATTCCGAAAGCAGGCTCCGGTTGGCCCGACCGAGCAACTGGTCCAGCTCCGATATTCGGCCCGTGACCTCCGTCACCAGCAGGCATCCCCCGGCCGCAGTCCAGTCCAGAATCGCCGTCCGCGTCGCTTCTGGCAGGCCGGCCAGAGTGTCCATCGACAGGGCCAGATAGTCGATCGCCGTGTAGTCGATCCATTTCTCAGGCATCGCGTCGGGCGGCAGAACCATGTGGTCTTCCGCCCGAACAGACCCATAGGCGCTGTACCCACCGGAACCACTGCCCCACTGGACTTGCGCCGCCGCCTCGAACAATGTCGCATCGACATTCACCGGCGAAACAATCACCAGCGACGGTCGCTTCTGTGACGAGGACGAGAAATCGGGAAGGTTCAGCCGATGGACAAATCGCTCGAGCAACTGCCCGTTCGCATACACCAGGAACTCGCCGCCGCCCGTGGGCGCCGTCAGGGGGATCGAGAGCGTCACACGCTGAGTGGAGTTCGTTTCCGACCGAACCGTCCGTGTCACAGCGGGAAGGTTTCCCGCTGGACCGCCCCCGCCATCAGGACGGAACCGCAGCGTGACATCCCGAGCGGCCCCAAAATTCGTGATCGCCACCCGGACCGGGAGATACCCCCCATACGCTCCCCCGGCCCAGCGATGGTCGACCACCATCCGAAAGTCATCACCCTGAATCGTCCGCTCCGAACCCGACCCCGCCAGCACCGCCCCGCCAGCCGCCCAGAGCCCGGCCCACACGGCGGTCACGACCAGCCACGTTAGGCGCCCGCCAACTGGTCTACAGTTCCGGATGCGAGCCTGATCGCCGCGAAAGACGGGCGACTGATCGACGGGAGACGCGTCACCCCTCACCACCAGTCCGGTCGATTGTCGCATGGGGGCTGCCTTCAAGCTGCAGAGGGAACGCGGTTGAATCGGACGCCTTGGGACACCATCACCTCCCGCCCGTTTCGAGATACGGACCTTCATGGTGAGCGGATCAGGTGCCGCCAGGTGCAGATCGCAAATCCGCCGGCAGGTCTCGTGGGACTTCCGGAACCGATTTCAGCAGCGAGTCGACCAGCTTCGCTGTATCCCATCCATCCAGACGTGCCGAATAAGCCAGAATCAATCGGTGTCCGAGAACGCTGCCAGCCACCCGGCGGACCTCGTCGAACCCGACATTCGGCTTGCCGCCCAGAATCGCCGCGGCACGCGACGTGGTCGCCAAGGCAATCGCCGCGCGAGGCGACGCCCCAAACTTCACGAACTTGCGGACTTCTTCCGGCGAGTCCGGCCGATCCGGATGCGTGGCCGTCACCAGGCGCGCGATGTAGCTCGCGACCGCGCCGGGAAGATGGACCCGGTCCACGCTGGCGAACAGCTCATCCAAGTCCTCGGCCGAAAGAGCCGAGGTCAGCTCCGGTGGTTCACCATGTGCTCGTGTGGTGATGATCTGTTCGAGCACGTCGCTGGAGACCGACCGAACTGAAATTTTGAACGCAAACCGGTCGAGCTGAGCTTCCGGCAGGGGATAGGTCCCTTCCAGTTCGATCGGGTTTTGAGTGGCCAGTACGAAAAACGGCTTGGGCAGACGATGAGTCTCGCCCAGGACCGTCACCCGCCGCTCCTGCATCGCCTCTAGCAGCGCGGACTGGGTCTTCGGGCTGGCCCGGTTGATTTCATCCGCGAGCACCAGATTCGCGAACACAGGCCCCGGGTGGAACACCAGCCGTCGCCGTCCCTCCGACTCTTCCAGAATGGGCGACCCGACGATATCGCCAGGCAACAGGTCGGGCGTGAACTGCACGCGCCGAAACGACACGCCCAGCAATCGCGCCAGCGACTTGATCAGTTCCGTCTTGCCCAGCCCCGGCAGCCCCTCCAGTAGCAAATGCCCCCGCGCGAGCAGGCAGATGGAAACCAGTTCGAGCAGCTCCTGTTGACCGAGAATCGCCCGGCCCAGCCCCGCCAGTAACCGCCCCACCAGCTCTCGAGCGCGATCGGTCTCGGCCGGTGACAGGAGTGCGGACGACCCGGTGACAGTCTCTGAAGGGGACGACATACAAGCAGTTCTGCCGGGAGAAAAGAGTCAGACACAGTTCTCTGGATTGTGGACCGAGGCCCCTTCAAACGCAATTCGCCGCCGCAACTCGCGCCCATCAGGCCCGCCCGACGCCCAACATTCTCCCACACCGGGAGCCGGATGCGTTAGCGCCCGGAGGATTCACCATTCCCCCTCGCCAACCTCTCCCGAAAAACTTTCCCCGCCCCGAACAGCCCGTTGAAGACCTGAATAAAGGCGAAGTTGTCGTGTGCCACTGGCTTTGCCAGTGCGAGTTTTTGCGGGAAAACACCGGCTTCCCGAACCGTCATCTCGTGGAATGATGGGATGGAGGCTGTCTTCAACAGGCCGCTAAACCAGCCTAAAACGGAACCGCGGTCTGTCCGCCGCCAGGCGCCGCTGGAGCAGCCGCTGGGGCGGGAGCCGCCATCATCGCCACCTCGCCAGACGCCTGCGCCCTGCGGGACGCGTAGCGAATCGGAAAGGAACTCCACACCCGCGGAGCATCAGTTCCCGGCGCGATGTAGAGCGGCCCATCAAACATGCGGCCCGAGCGGAGCGACTTTTCCGACGCATACTGCGCGAATCCCAACCACTGTCGATCGGGTGCCACGATGTTGAACAGATTCTTCCGCTCCGGCGTGAACCCCAGATACTCTCGCGGCAGCGGAGCCAGATGCAGCGACACGGCCACCAGCGCCATCGTCACATACCCAGAGCCCACAGCACTCGCCCAGCGAATTGGCTCATACGCCGTCCCATACAGCTCCACTTGAACGGGCAAGATCTGCTCGGCCCCCAGCCGCATCAACGTGACGAGAATCGCAAACAGCCCCAGAAACGCCACGATATCCATGAACATCGCGTAGTCCGGTAGCGCCGACGAGAGCACGTTCGCAAGAGGCTCAAAAAAATTGGTCGCCAACAGGCCCGAGAGGACCGTCGCCACCAGCGTCACCCCGGCACCGTGCGCGCCCTCGCTCGCAACGAGCCAGGCGACCAGTGCAACAATCGCCAGCAGCACGATGTCAATCATAAGTCTTCGCCATTCGCCCAAGAGTCCCGGTCTTCGGAGCCCTCCCCAAAGGTCCCGTCGCCCAGCTTGGGGCGACGGCTGTCACCGGGGAGCCGGAAGCGTTAGCGCCCGGAGGATGACCAATTCAAACTCGCAACCAACCCAGGAAACACTCCGCTGCCTTACTGCGTCATGACCTCATCCCGTCATGATTTCACTTCTTACTTAATCGTTGCGTTCACTTCCTGCATCGACGTGATTCCCTTCACCACCAGTCGCAGCGCCTCTTCCTTCAGGTAGATCATCCCGTTCTTCCGCGCCTCGCCGCGAATATCGGTCATCGACGCTCCATCGCGCACCATGTCGCGAATCCGCTCGGTGATCTCGAACAGTTCGTACACGCCCACCCGCCCGCGATACCCGCTCCCGCTACAGGTCGGACAGGTCTGCTCCGGCTGCGTCGGCGGACGGTACATCGTCTGCACCCGGTCGGGTGTCAGGCCAATCTGCTCCAGCAACTCGGCCTTGGGTTTGTATGCCTCTTTGCAATCGTCGCACAGCTTCCGGACGAGTCGCTGACTGAGAATGCCCGAGAGCGAACTCGACAGCAGAAATGGCTCGATCCCGAGGTCCATCAGCCGATACAGGGCGCTCAGGCTGTCGTTGGCATGGACGGTCGAAAAGACCATGTGACCGGTGTTGGCCGCCTGACAGCAGATCCGGGCGGTTTCTTCATCCCGGATTTCCCCGATCATCACCACATCGGGGTCCTGCCGCAGAATGCTCCGCAGCGTCCCTGCGAACGTCTGGCCCGCCTTGGTGTTGATCTCGATCTGCGTCACATTCTTCATCTTGTATTCGACGGGGTCTTCCACCGTGATGATGTTGCTCTGGTACGAGTCAAGCTCGTTGATCATCGCGTAGAGCGAGGTCGATTTCCCGGCCCCCGTCGGACCGCAGCAGAGCAGCATCCCATGCGGCATGTGGACAATCTCGACCAGTTTCTCCTGCATCTGCTTGCGCATGCCCAACTGCGCCAACTTGCTGACCGAGTTGGACTGGTCGAGAATACGCATGCTGATCTTTTCGCCGTCCCGCGTTCCCGCGGAGGCCACGCGAAAGTCGATCATCCGGCCTTCGAGCTCCGCCCGGAAGCTGCCGTCCTGGGGCTTACGCTTCTCGGTGATATCCATCGCCGAGAGCACCTTGAAGATGTTGATGATCGCGTCGCCAATCGCCCGATCGAACGGTTCACCCAACTGCATGCTGCCGTCGATACGATACCGCACCGACAGTTCGTCCTGCTTCGGTTCCAGATGGACGTCGGTCGAGCGCCGCAAAATCGCGTCGTAGACCAGCTCGCGTGCGGCCATGAAACCACGCGACTTTTCCGCCTGCCGCGCCCGCGTTTCGTCTTCGCCCTTCCCTGAGGCCGACTTCCCGATGAACCGAATCGGCGGACCCAGCGCCTTGTCCCGCGCTTCCTTCGATGGTGCCAGATTGATCCCCAGCCGCGACATCAGGCGGATGAGCAGCGTTTGAATGTGCCGCGGAGTCAGCAGCCGGGCCGATTCGGGAACATGCTGATTCCGCGTGTACAGATACCAGGCCGACGGTCCGCCCCCCACCACGAGCAGGGCAAGAAAACCGAGAAAAAACGCGGGAAAAGTCAGGACCGCGCCGAATCCCGCCAATCCCCCGACGAGCACGCCGGTGTTCCAGACGGGGGCGTCCAGCTTCAGCCCTTTCGAATCCTCGTTCACCCAGTTACACATCCAGATCCAGCCGAAAAACAGCAGCAGAACCGGGATCAGCTTTCCGAGGGAAAAGTAGAATCCGACGTTGGAACCGCCCTGATCGTCTCCACGGGCAAATGGAAACGGACTGTTGGGAAACTGACCCGTCTGCCGGGCGACTGCCACCGGTAGCGCTGCCGTTCCGCCGGGCTGAACACCGGGTTGGGCTGCAGCTGGGGCCTGGGCGGAGACCGGACTGGCCGACCCGGTGATCCCGAACAACAACGTCACCGCAAACAACACCGTGCCGAGCGGCAACCGGCAAGTCGACTCAGGCCGACCCGTCTCGATTGCTCTGTCGCCGGACCGAACGCCGACCTGCTCGCCACTCATAAACGTTCATCCCAACCCGTTGGCCCGTTGTCGACAGGAGCCACGCCGCCGCGTGCCGCATTGCCTGCCACAATCATCCCGCATCAGTCCGTCCACTGTCGATCATCTTCTCCGGAGACATCTTCTCCACAGTCTCCCGGTTTCTTCAGGCCATCGCAATCCGCACCCGGCAGATCGCGGCGCGGATCAGCCGAGTCACCCTGCAAAGTGCCCCATTACTCGACAAATACTCTATCAGAAATGTGATCTATACACAAGAACAGCAGGTCGCCAATTCCTGTAGTCCCCCGATTTCGATGTGTCAGCCCTTGCTCCCCCGCGATCACGCCGCGGAACACGAGCACGAGGCGCGCGTTTCGGACGATGGGACGGAGTGCCTATCGAGTCCGGTTCTTGCCGGGGATCCAGAGCACGTCGCCCGCGCCTTTCCGATTGCTGTGCCGTGACAGCACGAACAGCAGGTCGGACAGCCGATTCAGATAGATCGTGGCCGCAGGGTTGATCGGTTCGAATTCGGCCAGGTGCAGCACCTGAATCTCCGCCCGGCGACAGACGGTCCGGGCCAAGTGCAGGCAGGCCGCAGCCGGGCAACCACCAGGCAGCACGAAACTGGTCAGCGGCTCAAGCTCTGCGTTGGCCGCATCGATCCACCCCTCCAGCTGCCGCACCTGCTCGTCCACGATTCGCAAGGGCACATGCGCGGGCGGTTCTTCAGTTTCCGGCACGCACAGGTCGGCTCCGAGGTCGAACAGGTCGTGCTGAATCTGCTCCAGCCAACTCCGTGCGGGTTCCGCGACCTGACCCTGCCAGATCGCCATTCCCAGAACGGCGTTCAATTCGTCCACGGTACCGTACGCGGTGATCCGAGGATGCGTTTTCGCGACTCGTGTGCCATCCCCGAGGCTGGTTTCGCCGTCGTCGCCCGTCTTGGTGTAGATTCGATTCAGGTAGACCATCCCGGTTCCATTCGTGCGCAATGTCAAAGTCGAGAAGTCTAACGGGGGGGGAAGAGTGGGCAACCAACAGGGGCGCGCCACCGCAGGAATCCGGAAGGAATTCAGTCACCGCGACACCGAACTCGCCAGCGACCTGACCCCCGCTCCACCGTTGGTCGCATGTCCCCGGTCCGGAGCGTGGAACACTTTCCATGCCGTCGGGCTGGCCAAAGGTCAGCCCTTGGCCGCCGGCTGCGGTGGGTTGGCCACCAGGTTGCGAAACTCCGGCAGGTCGAAGAACGCCTTCAAGTCGGGATCCTCCTGCATCCATTTCAGATCGCGGAATCCCAGCACAATCGCGTTCGACAGGGATTCGATCCCCACCTTTCGGTACTCATCCAACAGCCGATTTCTTTCGGGCGTTTCCGGACGCTTGGCCACTTGCTCGGCCGATCGTCCATAGACACATGCCAGATTGTAGAGGAAGAGGGGCTGGCGGGCGAATTTCATCCGCCCCGCCTCGGCCTTCTTGACCGCCTCTTCGCAGTTCGGATCGGTAATCGCCTGCACGATGCAGACGCCCGTCAGCGCCACCGAGTTGTACGGATCGAGCTCGTAGGCCTTGGCAAAATCCCGGCCCGATTCGGCAAACTTCTGCGTCTGGAGATAAACATCGGCCCGCCCGGCGTAGGCATCCGCCAGGAACGGGTCGAGCTGGATCGCTTGCTCAAACTGCTCGAGCGCCTCTTTCCACTTTTTGTCCCGGGCGAAGCTCTGCCCCTGGTACAGCGCCTGATACCCGGGCGAGCGCTGCTTCAACGCTTCCAGGGCATTCTGGGCATGATCATGTTTTTCGCCCGGTCCCGCGTCGCGGGCTTCGATCAGCGCGGCCTTGGCCTCAATCGTCGCGACGGTAGCGAGGGCGTTGGCGAGATACGACCAGGCATACGCATTCGTGGATTTGGCCCACAGCTCCACCATCAGGCCAATCGCCTCGGGGCCACTGTCTTCCTGCAGCCCCTGCACGGCGACGGAGATCAGATTGCTGTCGGTCGACATCAGGGCTTCCGCGGCCCGCCTGCGGAACAGGGCCGGGTCCAATCGTCGCAGGGCCCGCAGGCACTCCGCCTGTTCATGAGACGGGAGCGTGGCATACCGTTCGTCGAGCGCTTTCGCCGTTTCATCGGCACCGATCTGCCCGAGCGTCTGGATGATGGCGACGCGATTCGAAGACTTTTCGAGTCGGGCGACGAGCGCGGGCAGGCAGCGGGGGTCCTTCATCCGCCCCAGCAGCGCCAACATCTGGACAGACGGCTCCGCGGTCTGAATCACTTTGAGCGTGTGGTCGAGCGCCAGGGCCTCGCTCGCCGAATCCCCACGGGAGACGAGCAACGTGAACGCCAGTTGGCTGTATTCCTCGTTGGAATCTGTGAGTCCCGCCTGCAACGCCGCCAACAGTTGGGGATGACCGACCTGGACCAGCGCGGTGAGCGCTGCCGAACGCAGATTGGCCCGTGGGTCGGAGACATATTCGTACAACGTCTCCGACCAGATGGGGCGGGGATGCCGCGCCAGGACCTGCACGATCTGCTTCTTCGACTCGGGCGGTTCGTTGGCGAGAACCGCCAGTAGGGCTTCATGGGCTGCCGGAAATCGCGATGCCGCCAGGCTGGCGACCGCGCCCGAAGCAACCGGCTCCTGCCCGGCACGAACGAATTTGAGCAGCCGGGCGATGCACTCTGGCTCGCCAAAGTGTCGGAGCGAGTCGATCGCGGCCGACTGAACCAGTGGGTCCACATCCTCGGTGAGGGCGATCAGCCGCGGCACAAGCTCAGGCGAGACCCGCCCTCCCCCCCCGATAAGCGCGCTCGCCCGTTCCAGCCGCGAGCCGTTGAGAATTGTTGCTTCCAGCTCATCCCTCGGTACGGTGCGGTAGGCCTCGGCAAGGGCCGCGAGGACCCCGTCTTCCTGCGACTTGAACAGCCGACCGATCAGGCCCGGATAGGCGTTTTCCAGCGGATTGCTGCTGAAATCGCCCGGAAGCGATGCGAGGAACAGATCGCGAACCGTGGCGGCGATGGGCGGAAACACGCCATCTCCGTCCGTATTGCGAATCGTCGACGCTTGCGAGGCGAGCCAGTGAACCAGTTGCTGGTCGGCGATGGTGGCCGTGTCGTCAAAGCAGAGGAGGACGCGGGTGACGCGCCGAGCCGCGAGGGCGTCGAACGCGGCAATCAATCCCCCCACGCTGATTGTGTTGAGCTGCCCGCTGATTGTCACCAGCCCCAGCGCCTTGCGGGGGCCGAGCCGATCAGTTTTCAGGGCAAGGGCGTCCCGCTGGGCCCCGGTGATGTCGTACTTCGCCAGCGCTCCGGCCGGTCCTAGTTCGAGCACAAGTTCGGGGGTGTGATTGCCGGGGGGCAGTTCGTCAAACGCAAGCCAGTTTCCCTGCACGCCGCCACTGGTCACCTGGATCTTCGTCGGAAGCTTGATCTCTTCCAGCGACATCGACTCGCTGCCAGTTTGCACCGCATGCCCGCGAACATCCTCCGAGAGTGGCTTCAGGGGAAATCGCTGCCCGTCGACAATCAGCGTGATCTGCTCGCGAGGTATTGAAATCGGAGCGGCTGTCAGGTTCACCAGAACGAGCCGACCCGCGAAAAACCGTTCGTTCCCGGCATCTCCGGCGTAGTAGGTGCCGATTGCCGGCGATTCCATCAAGACGACCAGCTTCTGCGACTGGGGATCTTCGGGAATGCGCCCGGTTTTCGCGCGGAGTTCCAGCAGCTCCCGTTCAACGCGCTGCAGCCTTTGGGCGAGCGAACGCAATTCGTCCGCATCGCCAGTGGTTGCCGTCAGCCCGCCTGTTGACGGTTCACCATCAGGCGCTGGCGTCGCGACGCCGGCCGGGGCGGCCTCTTGGGCGTGGGCGACCAAGCCAGCCCCGAGGGTGACAACCAGTGCGAGGACCGGCGCAAGGAACCAGGTTCGTCGGACGACCAGGAGTCTCGTCTGCATGGGTTCCCTATCGGACCGTCAGTTACCGCCATGAACAGGTTCGGCGTTTCTCAAAGTGATTATCGCGAGGCTGAGGGGGCGAATCCATGCCAGAATGCCGGAGGTTTGGCGGTTGGGGTAGACGGCGGCACGGGGTTTGGTTTGTCGGGGAGCTTTAAAGTCGATGGTCCGGGCGGCGTGGGTTGCTGGGCGGTTGTGGGTCTTGGGAACTCTCACGAGTTCCGCTACGGGTGGTGCCTCGATGGAGCTCGTTGTCAGGGGCGGAGGAAGACTTGTTTGCCGCCGACCCAGGTTTCCAGGACCTGGGTTTCCCGGACGTCGTCGATCGGGCAGTCGAGCAGGTTGCGGTCGAGGATGGCGAAGTCGGCCAGTTTCCCTGGTTCGAGCGAGCCGCGGTTCTTCTCGTCGAGCAGCACGAAGGCGTTTTGAATCGTGTAGAGCTTCAGCATCGCGGCCCGGTCGAGAGTTTCTTCCGGGTGGAGTGGGCTCTCGGTCCAACGGGGCAGACGCTTCAGCGTGGTCCACATTCCCAGAAACGGGTTGTACGGATTGACGCTGCGCAGGCCGCCGATCTTCTGCATGTGGTCGGAACCGCCGCCGACGATCACGCCTTTTTCAGCCAGCGTGCGGTAGGGCTGGAAGTAGCGGGTCCGCTCGTCGCCAAACTGTTTGACCAGCGTCGCGCCGTCGAGAAACAGCCAGACAGGTTGCAGGTCGGCCACGATGCCGTACTTCGCCATCTTGTCGATCGCAGCGGCTGACATGAAATTGCAATGCGTCACGCAGGGCCGCTGGTTGCGCACGGGGAAGTCGTTTTCGGCAATGCGGGCGTAGGTGTCGACCAGGCGTTCCACCGCCGCATCACCCACCGCGTGAGCGGTCACCTGCAAGTCGTTCTCCAGGCAGAACTTGGCGACCTCGTACAGTCGCTCGGGTTCTACGAACACGGTCCCGCGATAGGCGGGATCGTCGATCGAATAGATTTGGCTCACGCCCCAGGGCTCGCGCATCCAGGCACTGCCGGTGAGCATGCCGCCATCGAGAAACAGCTTCACCCCTCGCAGCCACACCCATTCGTTGTAGGCATGGGCGGGGTGGTTGGCCCCGGCGGAAATCTGCTCTTTCACCTTGCTCAACTCGCCATGCGGATCGATCGACCAGTTGAGAAACACGCGGCAGGTCAGTTCATTCCGGTCGCGGAGTTCGCTGTAGAGCCGAATGGTGGAATTGCCCGCACCACGTTCCGCGATCGAGGTGATGCCGACCGCGTTGTAGTCATGCAACAGTTCCCGCAGGCGGTTGCGCTGCTCGTCGCCGGTGGGAGATTTGGCCGAGCTTTTCGATTTGATGAATCGCCCGGCACTGCGAACGATCCCCGTTGGCTCGCCCGCTTCATCCCGTTCGATCCGGCCGGGCAGGCCATCGGTGATCTGAAACTCGCGGGTGATGCCGCTCAACTTCAACGCGAGCGAATTGAGCGAAGCATCGGGACCGGTGCGAAACGCGACCGGATGCTTCGGGGCGGCCTCGTCGAGTTCTTTGCGATTGGGAAACCGCTGGTCGCGCAGCCGCGTCACGAACACCTGGCTGAGCAGAATCCACTCCCCCTCGGGAACGACCTTGGCCCGTGCCCGCACGTAGTCGAGCACTTCGCCCACGGTCTGGAAGTCGGGAAGGGGATGGTCGAACTCATAGACGGCAGCCCCGGTGGAATGCGTGTGCGAATCGATCAGGCCGGGGACGACGAACTTTCCGGCCAGATCGACCCGTTTCGTCTCCGGTCCGGCCTGAGCGAGTAGTTCCCGTGACGAGCCCGTGGCGACGATCCGGCTGCCACGGACGGAAAAGGCTTCCACCAGCCGGAACTCGGGGTCGACCGTCGCCACCTTGCCCGAATGAAAGATGAAATCGGGCGCTGGTTCGGCAGCCAGAAGACGTTGGGGGAGGTGCAGGCCCACGAGCAAGAGCAGCGCCAGCGGAATGACCAGACGTGTTGTCCGTCGACCGGAGATGCGTCGGGCTGGGGCCGCGTCATCGCTGGCGTAAGGGACGGAGGGACTCAAGGAACACGAGCATCCGCAATTGGGCATCAGACAGACCTCAGGAGTTGGTGAATTGCGGAGAGGTGACGGCATCAAAATCAGTCTGACTCGGGGAGAAATGAAAGTCCATCGGCTGGTAGACTCCTCAACTGCGTCAGTCGCGGCTACAACCCTTGGGGCGGGAGCCGCGCGTTCGTGCGGCCGGGACGGCGTCTCGCGTCTGAGCGAAGGGAACATCGCGCATGCTGCTGTTGGGGAAGCCAGTCAGTCCGGGCGTCGCCCAGGGATTGACTCACGTCGTCGACGGTCGACCGCTGCTCACGGCGGCGGTCTCGATCGCGCCGCTGGGCAATGCCGACGTGGAGCTCCAGCGGCTTCGAGACGGGCTTGACCTGGCGCTGGCACAACTCGAACGCGTGCAACGGCAATTGTACGGGCAACTCGATCCCGATGATGTCGCGATCTTTTCCTCGCACGGCAGCCTGCTGCGCGATCGGCACCTGATTCAGCGGATCGAGCAGCGGATTCGCGATGGTGGCGTGTCGGCCGAAGCGGCGGTCGGGCATGTCGTGGGCGAGTTGTACCAGCAGTTCCTGTCGAACCCGGTTTCGCTGCTGCAGGACAAGGCGCACGACCTGCTGGATATTGGTCGCCGATTGTTGCAGTGCCTGTCTTCGGGAGGGCGGTCCGAGGACGAACCGGTGGCCCGCAAGATTGTGGTGGCCAACTCGGTGACGCCCTCGGAACTGGTCCGATTTGCGAGGCAGGGCGTCGTTGGGATCGTCACCGAAACGTGCGGCCACAAGTCGCACACCGCGATTCTCGCGCGCGGTCTGGGCATCCCCCTGATTACGGGGATTCACAGTCCGGCGGAATCGATTCCGGATGGCGTCGCCAGTTACATCGATGCCGCTCAAGGAAGGGTGCTGGTCGCGCCGACGTCGGCCGACCATTCGCTGGTCGATCAGTTTCTGGCGGAGATCGAGCGGAGCAAGCAACCACCCAGCGACCAGGTCGACGCCCCGGTCACGCGCGATGGCGTGCGGATCCAGGTGCTGCTGAACATCAGCGATCCTTCAGAAGCGCGCGGCGTGCGCGATTGGCAGACCGATGGCGTGGGGCTCTTCCGAACCGAGTTCCTGTACATCGACCGTCCAGGCTGGCTCACCCCGGACGAAAGCTATGTCATTTACAAGCAGGTGGGCGAGCAGGTGGGCGACCGGGAGCTGCATGTCCGGTTGACGGATTTCGGCGCGGAAAAGTGCCCCGCCTATGCCGATATCCCGATCAGCCGCAACCCGAGCCTGGGACTGAGGGGCATCCGGTTGCTGCTGCAGCGGCCGGATATCTTGCAGGCCCAGGTGGTGGCGTTGACGCGACTGGCCCGCGAACGGCCCCTCAGCGTGACTCTGCCGATGCTCGATACCCTGGATACGTTGCACCAGGCGTATGTGGAGATCTGCCGTTTTGCAGGGGTCAGTTCACGCGACAAACTGCCGTTCCGGCTGGGCACGATGATCGAGGTGCCCTCGGCGGCGCTCATGATTGAAGACATCCTGCCGCATGTCGACTGCATCTCGGTCGGGCTGAACGATCTGATTCAGTATCTGTTCGCGGCCGATCGTGATGATGAAGCGATCGAACGGTATCACGACCCAATGCAGCCGGCCCTCTTGCGCCTGCTGCGACGGGTCATCGATGCCTGTAACGCCGCGGGGAAACCGCTGACGGTGTGCGGGGAATTGGCGGGCGATCCGAGTTTGACCGCGCTGCTGTTGTCTCTGGGCGTGCGTCGGTTCAGTGTTTCGCGGACGAATTACCTGTCGACGGTGCAACTGATCCGAACGCTGTCGTGTGCCGAACTGGATGGCCTGGCGACCGATGTGCTGCGGATGGTCTCCGGGAATGCCGTGCGAAACTACGTGGCGGAACGGTTCGGGGCGAGTCGGGAGGAGTGGTAGAGCGAGAGGAGTGTCGGGGGGGGGCGAACCTCCGGGCGCTGATGCTTCCGGCTCACATGGACTGGTCATCGCGGTCTCGCAGTGACTGACAGCGGGGAAAATTGCCTGTGCGGCAGAGGCTGCAATCCGGATCGCCGCGGGATAGAATCAAGGTACGGATTTGGGGTGAACCATCGGCTTGGTGGGACAGGGGAATCGTTGCTTATGAAGTGCGCTCGCAGGTTCGACGTGGTGTGCTGGTGTGTGGCAGTTATTGGTCTGCCTTGGATTGGGGATGGGCTGTTCGGGAACCTGGCGGTTCAGGCGGCCGAACCGGAGGTTAGCCCTGCGGCGGCCGCGACGACTCGTCCGCCGGTCCAGCGCCCGGCGGGTCCATTCCAGTTGGTGGATGGAGACCGCGTCGCCTTTGTGGGTGACACCGTCATCGAACGAATGGCGCGTGAGGAACTGGTCGAAACGGTCCTGACGCTGCTGAACCCGTCGAAGAACATCCTGTTCCGCAACCTCGGCTGGAGCGCGGACACGGTGTTTGGCGACTCGCGGGCCGGGTTCGGGACTGCGGCCGATGGATTCAAGCAGTTGACGCAGCAGGTACGCGACTTTCAGCCCACGGTGGTGATTGTCGCCTATGCCAATGCAATGTCGGCACAGCGGGAGGCCGGACTGTCGCGGCTTGACGCGGGCTATGCCGCGCTGCTCGACATGCTGGCCGAGGGAAAACCGACGATCATTCTGCTGAGCGCGACACCGCACGAGGCGCTGCCCAGCCCGTACCCCGATCCGACCGAAAGCAACCAGTGGCGGAAGACGTACTCCGATCGGATCGCGCAGATCGCCGCCACACGGGGGCTGCTGTCCATCGATCTGTTCACGCCGCTTTCGACTGCGATGACCGCAGCTCGGGGAACGGCGAAAGTGGCGCCGAAAGAACGCCGGTTGACGGACAATGGCGTCCACTTTAATCCCCAGGGGTATTGGGAGTTTTCGCGGGCACTGGCGACGGGATTGGGCCTGAAGACCGATGCACTCCCTTCAGCGATCGGCGTGAAGGGCGAGTTTGTCACCACGGTTGGAGACAAACAGGCGGCCGTTCGGGCCGAGGCGCTGCGGCAGAAGATTCTCGAGAAGAACCTGCTCTTCTTCCATCGGTGGCGTCCACAGAATGAGACGTACTTGTTTGGTTTCCGCAAACACGAACAGGGGCAGAACGCCAAAGAGATTCCGATGTTCGATCCGCTGATCGAAAAGGTGGAAGCCGAGATCGCGGCGATTCGTACCGCGAAATAGCGCGGCGGATTCGAGGCGGTTGGGAAGCGGGCGGCGTCTGGTTGCCCGGAACGAACGTTGTGGGTGTGTGATTCAGGCTGGTTCTTGACGAGGTGCGCTCGTGCTTCGAGTTCGTGTTGCAGCGTGGTTGTTGGCGTGGTCGTTGGTTTCCCTGGTGGGCCCGGTGGCCTTCGCACAGCGCGACTTGAAGGACATCCCGAACCCCGATCCGGAAGAGGAACGCAAGTCGTTCGTCGTGGCGGATGGGTTCGAGGTGAATCTGTACGCGGCCGATCCGCTGCTGGCGAAGCCGATCCAGATGAACTTCGACCCGGAAGGTCGGTTGTGGATCGCTTCGAGCGAGGTCTATCCGCAAATCCAGCCGGGCCAGGCGCAGACGGACCGGGTGCTCGTTCTGGAAGACACCGACAACGACGGGAAGGCCGACAAGACGACCGTGTTTGTCGGCGGCCTGCTGATTCCGACGGGGATCGAGCCGGGTGATGGCGGGGCGTACGTGGCGAACAGCACAGAGCTGGTTCATTTCCGCGATGAAGATGGCGACGGCAAGGCCGACGCGAAGACGGTGCTGCTGTCGGGGTTTGGGACCGAGGACACGCATCACATCATTCATACGTTCCGCTGGGGTCCGGACCTGGCGCTCTACATCAATCAGTCGATCTACATCCACAGCCATGTCGAAACGCCGTGGGGTGTGCGGCGGCTCAATGGTGGGGGAATCTGGCGGTTCGCCACCGATTCACAAAAGCTGGAAGTGCTGAGCAAGGGGCTGGTCAACGCCTGGGGCCATCACTTCGACGACTACGGCAACTCGTTCGCGACGGACGGAGCGGGTGGGGATGGCATCAACTATGCGTTCCCGGGATCGGTGTTCATGACGTCGCCCGGCGCAACACGAATCGTCCGGGGGTACAACGTGGGCAGCCCGAAGCACTGCGGGCTGGAGCGGGTGACCGGGGGCCATCTTCCTGACGATTGGCAGGGCGATCTGATCACGAACGACTTCCGGGGGCATCGCGTCTGCCGGTTCAAAATTGGCGACAGCGGGTCGGGCTTTGTGTCGCGTGAACAGCCCGAGGTGATCAAGACGAACCATGGGGCGTTTCGTCCGATCGATGTCAAGATGGGGCCGGATGGGGCGATCTATATTGCCGACTGGTACAACCCGATCATTCAGCACGGGGAGGTTGATTTCCGTGATCCGCGCCGCGACAAGACGCACGGGCGGATCTGGCGATTGACGGCGAAGGGGCGTCCGCTGGTGAAGTATCCGGCGCTGCGGAAGATGCCGACACCGGACCTGCTCGACCAACTGAAATCGCCGGAACAGTTTACGCGGCAGCAGGCCAAGCGGGTGCTGAAGGAGCGCGGGGCCGATCAGGTGCTGCAACACCTCAATGCCTGGGTGGAGCGGCTCGATGCGGCCGATCCGCTGGTGGAACGGCATCGGCTGGAGGCGCTCTGGCTGGCGCGGTCGTATGAGGTGCCGCTTGTGGCCGAACCCGCCAATGAAGTGACGATTCTGCCGGGCAACCTGCTGCTGTCGAAGTCGCCCGGTGTCCGCGGTGCGGCGATTCGAAGCCTCGCCGACAACGGGGTCCGCGACATCAGTTTCTATGAAGCCCGCGTGGTGGACGAGCATCCGCGTGTGCGGCTGGAAGCGATTCGCGCCCTGGCTGCCGTGGGGACACTGGAAGCGGCCCGGGCGGCGATGATCGTCGTCGACAAGCCATTGGATGAGGCTCTCGATTTTGCGGCGTGGCAGACGGCCCGCGATCTGCAAGACATCTGGCTGCCTGAAGCGCTGGCGGGTCGATTCGATTTTGGATCGCCGAACCGGCTGGTGTTTGCGTTGCAGGCGATTGGCACCCCGTCGGTCGTGCCGCTGCTGGTGTCGCTCTACGAAAGTGGAAAGGTTCCGGCCGATCGCGAGGGGGCGGTGCTGGCGATGATCGGCTCGCAGGGTGGACCGAAGGAGTTGCGCGTTGTGCTGGACATTGCCCTCAAGCAGGCGGATGCGAGTCCCGACAAAGCGGCCGCGCTCGTCAATCAACTGATCGACGCCGCAGACAAACGGAAGACGATCCCGGAAGGGGATCTCGCTCAGGCAGCCGAACTGCTGAAGGTGAAGTCGGCTGCCGTGCAGGTGGCTTCGGCTCGCGCGGTAGGGCTATGGAAACTGGACGCGGCCCGACCGGCATTGAACGATCTGGCACGCGGCGAGGCAACGGACGGGGCCTTGCGCGAAGCGGCTCTCGCGGGGCTGGTTGCCCTGGGAGGCGATGCGACCCGGTCGACGCTCGTCGATCTCGCGGCCGAGAGTTTCCCACGGGGCACACGGCGGGCGGCGCTCGTATCGCTCGCTAATTTTGATCTGGGCACGGCGGCTCCTCTGGCGGTGAAGTGGCTCGCAACGGCTCCACGTGGCGAGAATCTCGTTCCGGTGCTGGATGCGTTCATCAAGCAGAAAGACGGGCC
>JAIXZD010000367.1 GCA_027489895.1 Planctomycetaceae bacterium | reverse complement strand
TTGTAGACAAAGCAGAGCACGACCTTGTCGTGGCGAACGCTCGGCCCAGACAGGAACAGGCCCGGGGTCACGGTCGATTCGTCCCAGGCATTCAGCAGCGGAAAGCCGTCGTCGCGCGGCTCGAACAGATCGGCTACAAGCGTCGTGCTGCCCACGAACCCGGTGGCCAGAATCGGCCGCTGGACGCTCTCCCACGTCCGCCCATCACTCACCCGCACCAGGAATCCCTGCCCCGAGCGGACCACCTCCACCACCTCGGCGTCGCCCTCCAGCGTGATCCGCTCTCGCTTCAATTGCGATCTCAAACGCTGAATCGTGTAGGGCGACAGCGAAACACTCGGATCGGGTGTTGTGTCTTGCCAGGCCGGACGAGCATCCAGGACCGTGACGCGCTGGCCCAGCCGGCTCAGCGCAATCGCGGAATCAATTCCGCTTTCGTAGCCGCCGATCACGAGGAATCGCGCTGGCTCGGGCCCCACAAGATCGCGCCACGACCCGACCTGCGAATTGTGCAGACAGAGTTCGGCTCCGGGAAAACCGGAAGTGCGGGGATACTGAAATTCGCCCGCCGCCCAGATCACAGACCGGGCTCGCAGTCTCCCGTGGTTCGTTTCGATCTGAAACGTTCCGCCCGATTCCGGCTCAACCTGAAACACCTCGACACCGGTTTCCACCGGCACGTCATAGTGTTTCGCCACCACGCGCAGGTACTTCGCGTACCCGGGCCCTGTCAGCCGCTCCCCATCGAGTGTGTAGGCGGGCGAGGTCGTTGGCGTAATCGCGTTCAGGTCGACCTGACCGAACGAATTCCCGTTGAACGACGGCGTGATGAACCGCATTTCGCGAGGCCAGCGTTCAAACGACGCGCCCACCTCATGCCGGTCGAGCACGACGCGCGAAGTCACCCCCGCCAGGCCCAGAGCGATCGCGCAGCCCAACCCCGCGGGCCCCGCTCCGATGATTGCGACATCGACCGGTTCGTCTGATTCGAACACTGACATGACCACCTCGCCAAAAGAACAACCGCCCAGTCACTCGGGATGTATTCCCGACCGACGGAGCGGTTTGTTGAGTTGCGAGACGATCAGCGGCTTCAGTCAATCGAACGGACAAGGCCAGCAGCCGGCCACCAAGGGACGCACCCCAGGCAGCCAGTTGCTTGGAAACGAATTGGGACCGGACCTGGACGACACGCCCGACCGATCACCAACGGTCCCTACCAGCTGGCCTTCTTCACGCCCGGAATCAGTCCGTCCAGAGCCATGTCGCGGAACACCAGGCGCGAGACCTGGAATTTGCGATACACGGCCCGGCTGCGGCCCGTCAGGCGGCAGAGGCGACGCAACCGAGTCTTGCTCGAGTTGCGGGGCAGTTTGGCGAGACCCTCATGATCCCCCTTGTCCTTCAGCTCTTTCCGCTTCGCGGCGAACTTTTCGATCAGCGCCTTGATCCGCTTCATCTTCTCAATTCGTGCTTTCGATGCCATCGTCCGACCTGATCCTTCTAGACCCCTGCGGAAACCGCGACCTACCCCGGTCGTGGCCAGAATACCGACAAATCGGCACCTTCGCCTCGAACAGGCTCGGTCTCCGACTGTAACAGATGCTTTTCGCCAGCCAGCTTATGTCTCGAACCGATCAGCGAACCCGCAGTGTATCGTCCTTTCGCCCGGCTTGACAACCAGAAAGCCACTCAACAAACCATAATGCATAGTTATTGCAAAAGACAACGGGATTGTAAAGAGGCATCCGCTCCATTTCTTCAAAGCCCGTCCCCAAAACTCTGAAGCGCCTTCCGATACACTGCGAAGCTTCCCGTCTCCGTCCCCCAATTTCCCAACGTTTTCATGCCCACTCTCGGTCTCGACATCGGCGGAGCCAATCTCAAGGCCGCCCTCGCAACGGGCTGGGCCTCTTCCGTCAGTTTTCCCCTGTGGAAGCAACCCGAACTGCTGGCAACTGCCCTGCGTGATCTGGCTTCCCGCGCCCCCTGCCACGACGCCTGGGCAGTCACAATGACCGGCGAACTCGCCGATTGTTTCGCCGACAAAACCGACGGTGTCACCCGCATTCTCGAAGCCACCGTCAACGCCGCCGAAGGACGCCCTCTCCGCGTCTGGTCGACCAGTGGCGATTGGCTCACGCCCCACGCCGCGATTTCCCGTCCGTTCGACGTCGCGGCCGCCAACTGGCATGTTCTGGCCACCTGGATCGCCCGGCATCTCCCCTTGCTCAACGGGACGAACGATCAATCCAAGGGTAGCGGTCTGCTCGTCGATGTCGGCTCCACCACCACCGACATCATCCCGTTCGCCAACGGCCAGGTCATGACGGCCGCCCGGACCGACCTCGATCGCCTCTGCAACAATCAACTCGTCTACACGGGATTTCGGCGGACGCCCCTGGCCGCGATCTCCCGCGAAGTCCCTTTTCGAAGGGCCACTGTGGCCGTTGCCTCGGAACTCTTCGCGACCTCACTCGACCTGGCCATTCTCGTCTACGGCGAGCAGATCGATCCCGACGACCGCGACACCGCCGATGGTCAGCCCGCCTCCGTCGAAGCCGCCCGCACCCGCATTGCCCGCATGCTCTGCGCCGATCGAACCGAACTCTCCCCAAGTGAGATCGACGCGTTGGCACGCTTCTGGGCCAACCTGCAGGCCCAACAGATCGCCAACGCCATTGCCCGGCAACTGCCGAACCTGCCAGCTCAGCCCGACAAAATCGTCGTTTCTGGGAGCGGTGCGTCGCTGGCGAAAGCGGCCATTCGTCTGGTCCCGGAACTCGCGCCCATCTCCCAGGTGTCCCTTTCCGACCAGTTCGGTCCGGAAGGTTCCAGCGCCGCCTGCGCGGTCGCACTGGCCCAACTCGCCGACGCCAGTTGAGGCCGCCTCCCATGGCTCTGGTGCGACTACGCGAACTTTCCGGTTTGTCGGGACGCTGCCTTCCCCCGCCCCGTGCGGTACAATCGTTACAGGTCGTAATCCACCCGCAGACCGCGAGTTCACTGGGCCAGACCCCTCTGGCCTGATGTCCCCGCGCGATTTACGATCCGATAGTTAAGGGGAATGAGTCGGTCGTTCCCGCGCCAAGGGGTTGACATGCACGTCTCCGGCAAGATTTTCGCGTTCCTCACCGTACTCTGCGGGATCGGTGCGCTCGTGATGTCGTCCAAGGCGATCCAGGTCCGCACCCGCTGGATGGAAGTCGTCCAGAAGCGCGAGGCCGAGGTCAAGAAGAACGACGAAGACATCGCCGCCCGCGAAGCCAAGCTCAACCTCACCACGGGCGAGTTGCGCCGGACCCTGCTGCCCTGGGACCGCTACTGGTCCCCCGTCCCTGCTGCGGTCGCCAACCCGGCCACCGGGGAACTCCAGGCCAACATCGGCACCTCGGCAGGCGTCAAAGAGAACATGCAGTTGCATGCCTTCGCCAAACTGGCCGATGGCAGCTTCCTCTACGCCGGCCCGTTCCAGGTGAAACGCGTCAACGAAGCGACCTGCAACCTCGAACCCGATTGGCGCTACCGCGACAGCGAAGGCGCCAACTGGCCCCGCGGTGAATGGCGATTCCGTACGGTCGTCCCCGCGCAGTACCCGCTGCGGTTTACGCAGTTCGAAAGCGAATTCATTCGGGCCGATCAGTTGTTCGCCGAGCGGACCAACGAACTCGCCCGGCAGCAGACCCTGCTCCAGATGGCTCAGGAACACCTCGCGCTGCGCATTGGCGAGATCAACGGCTTCGACGACCTCAAAGGGCGGACCCTGCCACCCGAAATGATCGACGGCTACCTCACCACGCTCGTGTCCGACGAGGAGGCCCGCAACACGCTGCTCGTCGAAGTCGACTCGCTTCGCCGGCAACTGCTCGACACGAACAACCAGATCAGTTCGCTGCTGGAAGAAAACAGCCAGCTGCAGCAGGCCCTGGAAGCCGCCGCCCCGGTCACCGACGGGCTGACCCGCAATTAAAGCGGCTCCCCCAAGTCGTGCAGCAGAACGCGTAAGCGTTCTCGGGTCTTGTAGCGGAACGCGTGAGCGTTCCCCCGCGCAGCGGCACCTACCAAAACGCTCGCGCTCCCCCAGGCTCGCAGAGGAACGCGAAAGCGTTCCCCACCCGCGCTCCTACGGCACAATCTCCGTCCCCACGCCCTCGTTCGAATAAATCTCGCACAGCATCGAATGCGGCAACCGCCCGTCGACAATGTGGACCTTCTTGACGCCCGCCTCCAGCGCGTCGAGCGCCCCCTCCACCTTGGGCACCATCCCCGCCGAGATCACGCCCGTCGCAATCAGATCCCGGCACTCCGCCACCGTCAGTCGTGACTGACGCGTGTGCGGCTTGTCGCGATCGAGCAGAATCCCAGGAATATCGCTGATGAAGATCAGCTTCTCCGCATCCAGCCGGGTCGCAATCGCCGCCGCGACCGTATCGGCATTCACGTTGTATCGCTGCCCTTGCTCGTCGACCGCGACCGAGGGAATGACCGGGATCGCCCCGGAGGCACACGTGTCGAGAATCAACTCGCGATTGATGTCCACAATCGTGCCGACGAACCCGAGATCCAGCGGCCCATCCGGACTGGGCAACATCAGCTTCTCGCCGACGAGCGCGTTCCGGGTCAGATAACTCAGCCCCACCGCCCGGCCACCCATCTCGTTGATCTGCCGGACCAGTTCGGTGGCGATCTCCCCGGCCAGCACGCGGGAGACGATATCGAGCGTGGCCGCGTCGGTGTACCGGCGTCCCTGCACCCATTTCGGTTCCAGGCCCGCCGACTTCATCGCCGCATTGATCGACTTGCCGCCGCCATGCACGATGATCGGCCGCATGCGGACGTTCTCCATGAACACGGCGTCTTCCAGAATCGCCCGGACATGGCTCGCATCCTCGAGCGCGCTCCCTCCCAGCTTGATCACGACGAGCCGGTTGCGAAACCGCTGCATCCAGGCCATCGCCTCCAGCAGCACATCTGTCTTATGGAACGCATCCTGAAGCGGCACCAGTTCCGACACGCCCATTCTCCCCAACTTGCCGTCGACTGTGCGCGACGTGCCCCGATTGTAAAAAACGTCCCACCCCGCCCCACTCCCATCGGAGCCAGGCTCGGCCCCGGCCGACTTTCCGCCGTTCGGCTGCCCGTTTCGAAAAGTCTCGCCACGGTTTTCCAGGATCGGGGATTGTAGCGCACGAGCGCGCGACGCTCCATCTCACCGCCCAGGCAGTGCTCGACTTCTGGACCTCTTCCTTCGGCGCAATCGCCAACCGAGTCTCAGGTTACAGCCGGTATCGCGTCTGAAACGTCCATCCGCGCTCACTGCCCACGTCCGCCCCGGCCAGTTCAAGTCGCCCCACTCTTGAGTGAATCTCCCACGGCAACCAGACGAATGCCAGAACCAGCGAAACGTGTTCCGGCGGATCGACTCGCTACACAGCCGGTTCCTGACCTCCAGTGCCTCGGGAACGGGGCGATTGGCGCGGGGATTGCATATCAACCAATTCATGCCCGCCAGACGGACGTGCGAACGACGATTCGACGACCGTCAACCGGATTCAGGCCGTTGGACATGAGAGATTCCGCCTGTCCCCGGCACGGGGGGCATAACCTTGCCGACTGGTCATGCTGGTATCACAGGTATCCCCCGTCCGTTGGCGCTTCCCTCGCCCAGGACGGGATTTGTCTGCCAGCCCGGCCCAACAACTCGTCTGG
>JAIXZD010000070.1 GCA_027489895.1 Planctomycetaceae bacterium | reverse complement strand
GCTGCTTGAGGCCGCGATCGATGTACTCCCATTCGTCGGCGGGGACGATGCGGGGAATGATGTCGAACGGCCAGATCTTCTCGGTGCCGGCTTCGTGGCCGTAGACCGTGAAGGTGATGCCCATGTTGAGCAGTTTGTGGTCGGCCGCCTTCTGCCGCAGTTGGAGTTCGCCATCCGAGAGCATGGCCAGTCGCTGCGCGAGCACCCCGGCGTAATCGCGGGGTTTGCCAGTCGCATCAAACATCTCGTCAAAGAAACCGTCGGGAGAATAGGAATCCAGCCGCATGAGCGCATCTCGGCAAGGGAGGTGATGGTTCGGCGTTCGGTGGGCCATGATCGAGTGGTGGTCACGCACCCGATGTTTTACTCGCAACCGCTGTACCGCAGCAGTCTGGCCAGTCTCCGGACGGAAAAGAACGGTGAATTCCATCCGTAACACCATAAAAGGAAAACACTTGTGTCAATTCAAACAGCCTGAGTGGGCGACGGAACCGGACGAGGAGCGACGGCCGACCAGACGGGCCTGCGCAATTCCAGGGCGACGTTTGCCCGATGTTACGGCGAACCGGGGGAGGAACGGTCAGCGACTCCCCCGGAAAAATCTGGGAAATTTGAAGGATGGCGCGCGGCGAGAGGGACTTCAGGGTGAGTGACGGGCCACCCCCTGCTTATTTTTCACGCAGGCATCACTCTTTCGGCGCGAATTCTGGGCGACCCATCGATTATCCGTTGGGAACTTTGCCTTGGCCCAAATTTTCATCTCCCTTGGAATCAAGACATTAGAGCGAATTGTTTCAGTTCCCTTGTCCGACGGGCACATAAGTTGCGACGATGAGAGGGGCCAAACTTGGCGCGCTCGCGCGGCTGCTCAGCGAGACGGATCTCTCCCGACGGATTTCTCCTTAAGGGCTTGGTAGTCGCTGATGGTGAGTGGTTCCAAGTCAGGCTCCACCTCCTTGTCAGGCACTCACGAGAGGAACCGAACGTCATGAAGAAGATCGAAGCGGTCATCCGCCATTTCAAGCTGGAAGATGTCAAGAACGCTCTCACAGAGAAGGGCGTCCAAGGGATGACCGTGACGGAAGTCCGCGGCTTCGGTCGGCAGAAGGGTCACAAGGAAATGTATCGCGGTGCCGAGTACACCGTCGACTTCCTCCCGAAGGTGAAGATTGAAGTCGTCGTCTCGGATGCCCAGGCCGACACCGTGATTGCGTCGATCGTGGCCACGTCCCGCACCGGCAACGTGGGTGACGGGAAGATCTTCGTGACGACGCTGTCGGATGTCGTGCGAATCCGAACGGGTGAGACGGGCGAAGCGGCCCTCTAATTCAATCGTCTGGTCGCGACGGGTTCCGCAGGGATCCGATGCTCGCTGGCCGCTCAAAACACTTTTGCCACGGATGGTGAAAGCAGACTAAACGCCGGGCCGGGCATGATGCCTGTCCCGGCGTTTGCTCGTCTTTGGGTGGATCACGGGGGAGGGAGCGTGTCGGGGGAAGCCTCACGGCTTCCGCTACCAACGGGGGGTTGCCGGGTGGATTGAGAGGGCTGGCCTTTGTGCCCGGCGCGGGCTTCTGCGACAACTGCACCTTCGCTCTGCTCCGAGGCGCTGCATGTCTGACCCGCTGTCTGAACCGTTGCCCGAACTTCCCCCGCTTCCACCGGCCACTGCCAGCCGGGAAGAACTGGCGCTCGCCTATTTCGAGCGGCTGCCCTACGTCCCGTATCCGGTGCAGGAGCAGGCGATCTACGCCTGGTTCGAAGCGGCCGAGGGCGTGCTGGTGTGTGCCCCGACGGGGACCGGCAAGACGCTGATTGCCGAGGCGGCGATCTTTGAAGCGCTCTGCACCAACAAGGTGGTCTACTACACGACGCCGCTGATCGCATTGACGGAACAGAAGTTTCGCGATTTGCAGGACACGGTCGTCCGCTGGGGGTTTCAGGCCGACGATGTCGGGCTGGTCACGGGGAATCGGCGCGTCAACCCGCAGGCGCGGGTGCTGGTGGTGGTCGCGGAGATTCTGCTCAACCGCCTGCTGGAACCGGTCGACTTTCCGTTCGACCAGGTGGCTGCGGTCGTGATGGACGAGTTCCACTCGTTCATCGACCCCGAGCGGGGGATCGTGTGGGAGTTTTCCCTTTCGATGCTCCCTTCGCATGTGCGACTGCTCCTGCTCTCGGCCACGATCGGGAACGCGGTCGAGTTCCTCGGCTGGCTGCGCAATTCCCATCGCCGCAATCTGGAACTGGTCCAGAGCACCGACCGGAAAGTGCCGCTGGAGTTCCAGTGGATTCCCGACCAGTTGCTCACCGAGCAACTGCAGAAAATGGCGCAGGCCGAGGGCGAAGACCGGCTCACCCCCGCGCTGGTGTTCTGCTTCAATCGCGACGAATGCTGGCAGGTGGCGGAAGAGCTCAAGGGGAAGGACATGCTCCAGGAGGGGCAGCAGAAACAGATTCTCGCCCGGCTGGAACGGCACGACTTTACGCGCGGTGCCGGGACGAAGTTGCGGCCGCTGCTGCTCCGGGGAGTCGGCGTGCATCACGCGGGAATCCTGCCCCGGTACCGGCGCATTGTCGAAGAGCTGTTCCAGGAGAAACTGCTGACGGTCTGCGTTTGCACCGAGACTCTGGCGGCGGGCATCAATCTTCCCGCGCGGTCGGTGGTCATTCCGTCGCTGCTCAAGGGGCCGCCGGGCAAGCTGAAGGTGATCGACCCCAGTTCGGCCCATCAGATTTTTGGACGGGCCGGTCGTCCGCAGTTCGATTCCCGCGGGTTCGTCTTCGCATTGCCCCACGAAGACGACGTGCGGATTCTTCGGTGGAAAGAGAAGTACGACCAGATTCCCGAAGACACGCGCGACCCGCAGTTGCTGCAGGCGAAGAAGGCCCTCAAGAAGAAACAGGTGACGCGCAGCCCCAACCGCCAGTACTGGAACGAATCGCAGTTCGAGAAGCTGCGGACGGCGCCGCCGCGACATCTGCAAAGCCAGGGGCCGGTTCCGTGGCGGCTGTTGGCCTACATGCTGCGGCTGTCGCCCGAGATCGAGCGGATTCGCAAACTGGCCAGCATTCGCCTGCAGCCGCCCAAGCAGCTGGAGCAGGTCGAGGCGGAACTGCACCGGATGCTGATCACGCTGCACCATGCCGAGATCATTCGGCTGGAGCCGCCGCCCCCCGGGGTGACGGTCACGACGCCGGGCGTGGAGAACGCGCCCGAGACTCCGGCCGCAGCGGCACCGGTCGCGGAGAAGCCGAGTGCGTTTGCCACGCTGATTCTCAAAGCGCTCAACGAACAGGCGGCGGCTACCGGGAAAGGGCCAACTGCCGAGCTGCCGCCCGAGCCGGTCGCTGCCCCGGCCCAGTATCGTCCGGAATGGGCGCATCCTCTGCCGAAGCTGGAGCAGTTGTTTCTGTTTCGTGGGATCAACCCGGTCTATGCCCTGTTTCTGCTGGACCTGTTGGGCAAAGCAGATGAATCGGAACGGATTCAGTTGTTTGAGAGCGTGCTGGAATTACCGGCCTCGCTGGTGCGGTACGTGCGCGTGCCGCACCCGGACAAGTTTCCGCCCGGACCGCTCGCCCGCGACTATCTGGATATGGAGCTGGTCACCCGCGGCATCATCACGGCGGACGACCTCTACCCGCAGTTCGACCCCAAGCTCCCCCCGGAAGAGCGAAAGTATGCACCGAATCTGGGTGAAAAGGCCCGGATGCTGTTCGAGGCAAGGCATGGGCATGTCCATGGCGTGTTCGTGCGGGGGGTGTGGGCGGCGGGCGACTTGCTGTTCTTCAACTGCAAGTTCGACAACTACATCCGGGCTCGCGACCTCGCCAAGCAGGAGGGGTTGATTCACCGCCACGTGTTGCGGCTGGTGTTGCTGTTGGGTGAGTTTGCGCAGATGACGCCTGCGGGTCTCGATCCCGACGAGTGGCGGGAATGGCTGCGGACGACGGCCGACCGATTTACCAGTGCCTGCCTGGAAGCCGACCCGCAGACGACCGAGCAGATGCTGGCGCATGCGGCTCAGACGGGGACTGCCCCGGTACTGGTTCTGCCAGCCGCGCCTGCGGTGACTGGTGATGGCTCGGGGGGAGGTGTTTCCGCGGCGATTGAAGAGACGGAGGAATTGATCGCGGAGGAGTTTGGGGCGGGGCTGCTGGATGAGTAGCTGGGGATTGTTTAGCTGGGGGCGGGGCGGGGGAAGCCTCACGGCTTCCGCTACCTTGAATTGGGGGTGAGACGGAGTCCGTCTTCCGTGGAGTTCCGGCGAGGCATAGAATTGTGGGTCGGAGCCGGGCCGTGCGATCTGTCCCAAATTCGGGGTGGATTCGGAGCGGAGGCAAGTGGGTGCTCGACGATGTCTCCGAATCCTCTGGTTGATGGCGACCGCGATGGCGTGTCGCGGCGGGATTTTCTGCGGGTGGGGTCGATGAGCGTGGTCGCTCTGACGGCCGCCGAGCAGGCGCGCCGGAGAGCAATGGCCCAGCAGAAGGTCGGGGCCAGGCGGTGTCTGCTGGTGGTGGCGAACGGCGGACCGTGTCAGCTCGACACGTTCGACCCGAAGCCGCACGCGACGCTCGATGTCCGGGGGCCGTTTCGACCGATCCAGACGGCCGTTTCCGGGACGTTCATCAGCGAACTGCTGCCCAACCTGGCGAGGCGGGCGGAGAAGTATCTGCTGGTTCGGTCGATGCATCACACCGCGGCACCGATCCATGAAGCGAGCCAGCAGTTGCTGGAAACAGGCCGATTGCGGTCGAAGGGGCTCACGCCGCCGAGCCTGGGCAGCCTGGTGGCACGACATATCGACCCGGAGGGCGCGGCCCCGCTCTACGCGGTGCTGCCCGAGCCGGTGAAGTGGCCGATGTCGATGGCGCTTGCGCCGCATGGCGCGGGTTCGCTGGGCGAGGCGTTCGAGCCGTGGACACCGGCGAGCGCCGCGGTCGACGAGAAGGAACTTGTCGCCCAATGGCTGGCGAAAGAGGACGCGACGTTCTGGCG
>JAIXZD010000521.1 GCA_027489895.1 Planctomycetaceae bacterium | reverse complement strand
CTGTGTCTGGCCCCCTTTGGCGGCGTCTCAATCCCGTTGACTGCCCTGCCCGCGCTCATTCCGTTTCTGTTCCTCGGGGGAATCGCGCTGACGTCCCTCGGCTTCCTGATCGCCTGGCCGATGAACTCGACCCAGGGGTTTCACGCGATCATGAGCATTGTCCTCATGCCGATGTGGCTGCTGTCCGGCGCGTTCTTTCCGGCGGAGGGGGCGGGGCCACTGGCGTGGGTGATCCGCGCCAATCCGATGACCTACCTCGTTGCCGGGACCCGCCGCTTGCTGGGCCAGGGGGCGGGCCTCGCCCCGACGCTCGACTTTCCGCCGTTCTGGGCCAGCCTGGCGATCACGGTCGCCTTTGCAGCCCTGTGCCTGGGCATATCGGTTCAACTCGCCAACCGCCGCCGGCTGTAGGGCTTGTCGAACCGCGCGGTAGCGGAGGCCGTGAGGCTTCCCTTGCGACGCACGTCCCGCTGGACGCGTCCCTATCGGCTACGCCAGCACTTCGTCGATTACCCGGCCGTGGACATCCGTCAGACGGCGGTCGATGCCATCCTGGCGGACCGTGACCCGCTCGTGGTCCAGCCCCAAGAGGTGCAGGATCGTCGCGTGGAGATCGTGACAATCGGTTTTGTTGACGCTGGCCTGATAGCACAGCTCGTCGCTTTCTCCATAGGCGACACCCGGCTTGATCCCCGCGCCCCACAGCCAGTTGACGAAACTGCCGCCGTTGTGATCCCGACCCTCGCCGCCCTGGGCAAACGGGGTTCGTCCAAACTCAGTACTCCAGACGACGAGCGTATCCCGGTCGAGTCCGCGGGATTTCAGGTCTCGCAACAGCGCCGCGATGGGTTGGTCGACACTTAGCGCCATGGGCGGCAGTTGCGTGCGAATGTTGCCATGGTTGTCCCAGTTACCCGAGGCGCCCTGCGGCCCGCTCCAGACCTGGACAAACCGCACGCCGCGTTCCGCCAGCCGGGCTGCCAAGAGACACCGGCGACCAAAATCGTCCGTCGCCGGTTGCCCCAATCCGTAGGCTGCCTGCGTCGCGGCCGTCTCCCGGTTCAGGTCAAAGATTTCCGGCGCGGCCAACTGCATCTTCGCGGCCAGTTCATAGCTGGCGATCCGTGCGTCCAGCCGGGTATCCCCGGGGCGCTGGCGGGCATGTTCGCGATTGAGCGTATCGAGCAGTTCGCGAGTGGCGGCCTCTTTGGAGCCAGCGGCGAACTCGAACCGCGGATTCGGGAACAGATCGGGGATGGGGGGCGTACCGGTCGGCTTGAGCATCGTTCCCTGGTGGACCGAGGGAAGAAAGCCGGAGGAAAAACAGCCCCGCTGGTTGTAGGGCAGTCCCTTGGCATCGGGCAGGACGACAAACGTCGGCAGATTGTCGACGAGGTTGCCCAGCGCGTACGAAATCCAGGCCCCCATGCAGGGGAATCCGGGCAGCAGAAAACCGCTGTTCAGCATGTAGGTTCCCGGGCCATGGACGTTCGTCTTCGACCGCATCGCCATCAGGAAGGCCAGTTCGTCCACGAGCTTCGCCTGCTCGGGGAAGACGCTGCTCACCCACCGTCCCGACTGTCCATGCTGCTTGAACTCGAACGGGCTTTTCAGCACCGCGCCGGGGGGACCGGTCAAGCCTTCCGGTTTCTCCTTGGGGCCCAGTGACTGCCCGTGGTACTTTTCGAGAGCCGGTTTGTAGTCGAAGGTGTCCATCGGGCTGGCACCGCCCGTCATGAACAACTGGATGACACGCTTCACGCGGGGAGCGAAATGCGTGCGGGACGGCGGCTCTTCCGCACGCAGCTCGCGCGCAGTGAGGTCCGACAAGGCCAAGGTGCCAAAGCCCGCCCCCACACTGGTCAGCAGATCACGGCGTGACGTCAGAGCAGTCATGAGTTCATTCCACATGCGGGGGGCGACTAGTGCTGCGTCACGACTCGAAACGGGGTTGCGTTGGTGAAGCGGCGTAGCGGAAATCGTGAGATTTCCGCCGACCGTGAACCCGCTTTGTCGGAAGTCTTACGACTTCCGCTACACCTGTTCCTTGCGGTATCGCACCACGAGTGCCTCCTGTTTCCAATCAATCCAGAAATAGAAACTCATTGCTGTTGAGGAGCAGCCGGGCGAGCGCTGGCAACCCCTGCTCGTTCGTGAACGTCACGAGCGCCGTGCGCTCGCTGTCCGTTGGTGCCCGCAGCCAGACGAGCGACACGGCGCGTTCGACCTGTGCCTCGGTCGTTTCCGCTTCGCGTTCCAGCCGGGCGGCCAGCTTCTCGCAGTGCGCGAGCGTGAACTCGCTGTTGAACAGCGTCAGTGCCTGCAGGGACGAGGCCGAGAATCCGCGGACGGGCGACAACAGACCGAGGTCCGGGAAGTCGAGCGCGTCGAGCAGCGGGTCCGAAATGCCCCGCCATACAAATCGATAGATGGAACGTCGCCCCGTCCCCGGCCCGTTCCAGTCGAAACCGGAGTAGTTGAGCGCGGGCGTCAGTTGCTGCCCCGGTGATGTCGAAAAGTAACGCACGCCCGGGCCACCCATCGTCGTATCGAGCGTACCGGCCACTGCGAGGGTGAAATCGCGGTAACTGTCGGCGTCCAGGCGTGAGCGCTGCTGCCGCCAGAGCAGGCGGTTTTCGCCATCGACCTCGGCCTCGCGGGTTCGCGTTGCGGACGCCTGTCGATAGGTTTCGCTCGTGACGATCAGACGATGCAGCGGCTTGAGGCGCATCTGACAGTCGTCGCGGAAATGGACCGCGAGCCAATCGAGCAGTTCGGGATGCGTTGGGATCCCGCCCATCCGGCCAAAGTCGCTGGGAGTATCACAGATTCCGCGACCGAAATGATGCTGCCAGACCCGATTGACCGCACTCCGCCAGGTGAGCGGATTCTGCGGGTGTGCCATCCAGTCGGCCAGAGCGGCCCGCCTTGCCCGCTCATCCAGGGGATCTTTCAGTTCAAACCGGGCCGGTGCATGAGTCAGCGCGGCAATCGCGCCGACTTCGCTCACCTCGCGCGGTTTGTCGAAGTCGCCGCGATGCAGGCGATGGATGACCTTGGGCCCAGCCCGCGTCGCGAGCAACGGCGTCGCTGCCGCATTCACCACCTCAACGGTTGATCCGGCTGCATAGACCAGCACCTTGGGCGGAAGCTGGGCGAGTTTCTCTCGCGCCAATCCTGCCAGCACATGGGCGGCAATCGCTGTCTGCTGTTGCTTGTCTCGCGACGCTACAGGAACCGCCAGCGCCTGTCGGACATCCTCGGGCAGGGGCAAGGCGGAGTCGGCCGATTCAGATGTCACTGCGAGGCGAAACGCTCCGATGAGATGCCCCGCGCCATGCAATTGACGCAGCGACACCGTGACACGGGCGCCCGATTCCAGCCGCAACGGCTCTACCGGTTCAAACACCGCCTCGTGCGGCTGACCCACCGCCGGATGGATGCCCCACGCTGTTTGCGGGTCGCCATCGATGG
>JAIXZD010000385.1 GCA_027489895.1 Planctomycetaceae bacterium | reverse complement strand
GACGTTCGAGCCAGCCGGCATAGTCCGCGCCACTCGCGTCCGGGCCGCCGACTGCACTGACACGGCGGCGACCAGCGACGAACAGGCAATCACCGCCAACGGAATGGCATCGGCCGGATTCCCACCCAACCGCAGCAGCCAGATCAGGTACATGACGAAGAAGCACGCAGCGCAAGCGGCAAAGAAGTAGTTGGCCTTCAGCACGAACCCCAGAGGCGCCGCCGCCTGCGGTCCGTCCCGCCCCACAATCTGCTCCTGACCTCGCGCGGGGAGGTTACTGGCTATCGCCCGTGAAGCCGACCGTCGCC
Organism: Planctomycetaceae bacterium; assembly: GCA_027489895.1. GTDB lineage: Bacteria > Planctomycetota > Planctomycetia > Planctomycetales > Planctomycetaceae > JAIXZD01. The sequence goes on along the minus strand of JAIXZD010000385.1, from coordinate 19,785 downwards.
CGCGCCAAACCGCATAGATCGCCGCCGTCCCCCCCAGCAGTAATGGAACGAGGGCAACCATCGTTGGCTCGACGCCCGCGGTGACCCCCGCGACGCCAAAAACTGCGAACAGCGAGACCAGCGCGGTCACCATCGATGCCGCCAGAATGAATAGCCACGGAGGCAGTCGCTCTCGCAGGGTCCAGAACGAGTGATCCAGAAACCCGGCAAAAGTCTCCTGGTTGATCGGGTTGACTGGCTCCGCGTGCCCGTCAACCTGCCGCGCCCTGTGCCGTGCCAACGACCGAGCCTGCCACCACTCGGTCGCCTTCCACACCCCGGCCGCGATCAGCAGGCCGACCAATTCCCTGAATCGTATCGACCAGGGAATCCGTTGCATGACCACGCCGCCCACCATTCCCACAAACAGGGTGGGAAACAGCCAGTTCGGTACCGGGGAGGCTTGAGCCCCATCGACAGGACCAACTCGCGCTGTTTGCTGCGGTGCGGCCGGAGGTGGCTCCCACGCAGCCCGGTCGTTTACCGCCGACCGTACGTCGGGCAGCGGGGGATGAATCGGTGCCACCACCGGCGGCAGCGCCGCACCCGTCACCGCCGCCCGAAACTCCGCCGCCAGCCGACCCGCCGAAGGCGTCCGCTTTGCCGGGTCCTTTTCCAGCGCGCGGGCCAGTACGGGCCGCAACCGCTCGGGAATGTCCGAAAGGTCCGGCGGCTGCGCGAGATGCTTCATCAGAATCTCGCCCGTCGACTCCCCCTCGAACGGCACCCGCCCCGTCAACATCTCGAACGCAATCACTCCCAGGCTGTAAACGTCCAGCTCCCGCCCGTACTTCCCATGCGCCACTTCCGGGGCCATGTAGTAGACCGTTCCCACGCTCTCGGTCTGCGCGCTCCGTCGCGAGGGCGTCATGAACTTCGAGAGGCCGACATCCGCGATCTTCACCACCCCGCCATCGAGAAACACGTTGGCCGGTTTCAGGTCGCGATGGACGATTCCCTTTCCATGGAGATAGTCGATCCCCGCCGCGAACCCCTCGATCCAGCGGAGCACCTCATCGACAGGCAGGCCGCCCGTCACACGCGACAGCCGCTGTTCCAGGCTCTCCCCGGCGATGTACTCCATCACCACCCAGGCATCGCCCTCGTCATCCCGGCGGATGTCGTACAGCGCGACGAGATTGGCATGTTTCAGGTTGAGGCACTGCGACACGCCCCGCAGTTCCGCCTCCTGATTCGTATGCAACAGTTTGAGCGCGACCTCTTTCCCGGCATCCGACAAGGCGTAGTAGACCTCGCCGAACGCGCCGCGATCGATCGCCCGCTTGATCGTGTAACCCGCCAGCGGTCGGGATTCAGGAGCACAGGCAAACTTCATCGAATAGCGACCTCCGGCGCGGGTCGCAGGCTGTCAGAAAACCCTGGCGCTAGACGCGCGTCGTTCCTCACCGGCTCGGCTTCAAAGCGCACGCGCAAATCGCCTCGCGTGAGGATCGTGCCCGGCGCCACCTCCGTCACTCCGGCCGTCTCCCGTCCATCCACCAGCCAGCCCGACTCATTCCGGAACGCCAAGCCCTCCCCCCGTGCAAACAGCACGAGCGGCAAGTCACAGTCGGGCCAGACGATGTGTCGTCCGCCCCCCTGCCCCACGAGGCACGTCCCCCGCAACAGCAGCACCCCATCCAGGTGCAGCCGGGGCCTGTGGTCCGACCGGAAGTCGATGCGTGCCGTCCCGCTCAGCGGCGATGGCTGCGTGAACCCCAGCACGACATTGCCCAGCCCAACATCTCCCAGCGTCAGTTCGGCCGAGCGATTCAGCCAGACAGGGCCAGTCACCGGCTTTCCATCGACCTGACACGCTCCTCGCGGAGTCAGACGAAACCGATCCCCATGCGCCGTGATCTCCGCCTGCACCCGCGAGAGCGGAGCCAGCAGCGACAGATCCGCCGCCCCGCTCTCGGCCGGGCCACCCAGCGTGAACGACTCGGCCAGATGGAGCCGGTACACACCGACCCCATCGATCCAGAGCCGCCAGCCAGCCGGTTGGGCCTGCCCAGACATCACACCGCTCCCGCTCGAGAAAATCCCCTCACCGACAGGATAACGTCCAACCCCACCCTCCGGTTCACCACGATTTTCGTAGGGTGGATACTGCCCACCCGACCATCAATCCTCCAGCGTCTCTTCGACCACGGCGACATCAACCGCCGTATCCGTCTTCGCCCCAAAATGGGCATCGATCTGGGCCGTCAAATCGACCGTGCTCTCGCTTTCCGTTTCGACAGGAATCAACCCCGTGAATCGGCCTTCCGCATCCAGCATCCGCTCGGTCACATCGAGCTGCTTGTGCAGGTCGCGGATCAGCGCCTTCGCCTGCGACAACTGCGAGTCATCCAGCACGATCTGGCTCGCGGTCTGCGCGGCCTGAATCGTCTTCACCCGCGCATCCAGGTGCTCGATCTGCACTTCCAGATCCCGCCGGGCCGTCAGCAGACCCTCCAGCTTCTCGCGAGCCGCGGCCAAACCCTGCTCCCGCGCATTCAGAATCTGCCGCTTGCTGGCCAGCGTTTCCTCGGCCGTTTTGTACCGCGTGAACCGATGCGACAAATCCTTGCGAACCGCCTCCGGTGTGTAAGACCGCCCCGACACCTGGTAAATCGTTCCGCCCCCCTCGAGCTTGCCTCGCAGCGTAAGCAGTTCGTCCTTCTGCTTCCCGAGGTGCTTTTCGCCCGCCAGCAGTTCCCGGCTCAGGTCTTCGATCCCAACCTCTTCTTCCGCAATGACATGCATGCAGTGGCGGATGTCCGGAACGAGTTGCGACACCAGGTCGCGGGCCCGTTGCAGTTCAAACTCGATCGGCACCTCCCGCTGAACGGCCTGTTGGGCCGATTTGCTGACCGTCCGGACGTAGCTCCACCCCACGCCGCCCAGCGACGCCAACCCGACGACCGCCCCTGTGACCCCCACGACCAAGAGTTTTCCGAGCATGATTTTCGTCTCCCTGTGTTTTCTTGCTTATTGTGTTGCGCTGCTGAATGCCTTGCGCCAAAGAGTGGCCCCGCGCGATCTCCCGCCGACCTCCCCGACACGAGCGGGACAAGTCTCGGTCAACCCCATTCGCCCGGCCCGCGCAACGCTTGAACAAGATTCCCAGATTTTTGCCCCAGCGCGCCAAGAACCCCAAGGTGGTAGCGGAAGCGGTGACGCTTCCCCCCGCGCACTCCGGTCAAAAGCGCAGCGCATCAACCCAAAGACATGGGGACGCACGCCTCACCGCAAGAACACCCACCGACCTCTCACAAGGTCGGCTCGCCTCACCACCCCGTGGTTTGGTGCCTGTTTCCTTGGTGCCTTCGTGCCTTGGTGGTTCAATCCAAACGGCAACGATCTACGCCAGCACCGGCTTCACCACATGCCCGTGGACGTCCGTCAGCCGGTAGTACCGCCCCTGCGATTTGAACGTCAGTTGCTCGTGGTCGATCCCGAGCAGATGCAGGATCGTCGCCTGCAGGTCGTGCACGTGGACCGGGTTCTCGGCCACGCTGTAGCCGAACTCGTCGGTGCTGCCATGGACCACGCCCGGCTTCACCCCGCCCCCCGCCATCCACATCGTGAAGCACCGCGGGTGATGGTCGCGGCCGTAGTCGCTGGCCGTTAGTTTCCCCTGCGAGTAGTTCGTCCGCCCGAATTCCCCGCCCCAGACGACCAGCGTTTCATCCAGCAGGCCCCGCTGTTTCAGGTCGGTCAGCAACCCGTAGGTCGCCCGGTCGATATCGCCCGCCTGCCTCCGGATTCCGCCCGGCAGCCCGCCATGATGGTCCCAGCCAGGGTGATACAACTGGATGAACCGGACATCCCGCTCCGCCATCCGCCGCGCCAGCAGACAGTTGGCCGCGAACGAGCCCGCGTTCTTCACTTCGGGGCCATAGAGCTCGAGCGTGGCTTCCGTTTCGCCCGAGAAATCGAGCACTTCCGGCACGCTCGTCTGCATCCGGTAGGCCATCTCGTACTGCGCGATCCGGGAGGTGATCTCGGGGTCGCCGTACTCGTCGAACTGGGCTCGCTGCAGTTCCGCCCAACGGTCGAGCATCTTCCGGCGACCCTCGGCCGAGACGCCCTCCGGGTTATCCAGATACAGCACCGGCTGCTTGCCCGACCGAAACTGCACGCCCTGGTGCAGGCTGGGCAGGAACCCGTTGCCCCACAGCCGGGCGTAGAGCGGCTGGTCGATGCGATCCTTCGAGATCAGCACGACGAAGGTCGGCAGGTTTTCGTTCGCGCTGCCCAGGCCATAGCTGAGCCAGGCCCCCATCGAAGGGCGTCCGGCGAGCTCGGAACCCGTCTGAAAGAAGGTGATGGCCGGGTCGTGATTGATCGCCTCGGTGTGGACCGAGCGGATGACGCTCAGTTCGTCGACCATCTTGGCCGTCCACGGCAGAAGCTCGCTGATGGGCAGGCCGTTCGACCCGGCCGGGGTGAACTTGAACGCCGAACCCGCCAGCGGCAGCGACGCTTGGTTGCCCGACATGCCCGTCAGCCGTTGCCCTTTGCGGACGCTGTCGGGCAGTTGCTCGCCGTTTTTTTCGTTGAGGAGCGGCTTATGGTCCCACAGGTCAAGCTGGGACGGCCCGCCGCTCATGAACAGGTAGATAATCCGCTTGGCTTTGGCGGTGTGATGCGGTTTGTCGAGCACGCCCTGGAACGGATTCCGCGGGGCGACCGGCCCAACTGTTTCGGCCGCGCGGGTTGGTTGGCCCCGCAGCAGAGTGGCCAGAGCGAGACTCGACAGGCCGCTCGCCCCCAGACCCAGCAATCCACGTCGCGAGCAGGGATGCGTCACGGCAGACGATTCAAATTGAGGATCGGGCATGTTTCAAACCTTCATCTCAGCGCCAGGCAGGACACGAAACCGCAACACCCCTGCCGCGTCCGACCATTATGCGACCGGCCATGCAGAACGGACAAGCGGACCAGTGGTAGCGGAAGCTGTGAAGCTTCCCCCGTCAGGCGTCCCCGGCAAGGCGTCCCCCGTCAGGTCGTCCCTCCACGTCCGCCCCAAAATTCTCTAGCCGGGGCGCTACAATGATAGTGCAGCAGCCGGATGCTGGCGTTCCGTGGTCTTTGCCCCACTGCGGAATGCCTCCCGGCTGTCTGCGTTTGTGGTGACGTAGGCCAGCGGGGAGCCGACCAATGTCAGGCAACGACTGAGGTCGGGTTGCGGTGTCGCTGGGCGGTTGGGCGTCTTGGGAACTCTCACGAGTTCCGCTACTTCCCCAGTTCCGCTACTTCGGCTGGGCGCGGCCTTAGCGATCGCCGGGCGTGGTCAGGTCGCGGATCCGCTGGCCGATCAGGAACGCGCAGGTCTGCAGGCGGTGCCATTCCTCCGGGGGCACGGCCATGCTCGGAGGCTCATCGTCGCACTCTTCGGCCGAGGTGAGCACGCGGGTCAACTGGTCGTGAATCCAGCCCAGGCAATCGGCGAGTTCGGCAATCTGGAGCGTCTTCAGATTGTCCGGAAGCTGGGGCATTCCCGAGGGATAGGCGGTCTGGTCGGTGTTGGTGGAAAGGGTCGCCCGGCCGACTTCAAAGCCGCCATCATCGGGACCATCGGCGACAGTTGGTGGGGGCGGGGTGACTCCCGAGACGACGGGCGGGTCGACGAGCAGCACCGATCGACCGATCTGAATCTGGTCGCCCGGCTGGAGCACGCGCAGGCGAGCGGGGCGGCCGTTGACGCGGGTGCCGTTGGTGCTTTCCAGATCGGTCAGGATCAGCCGCCCGTCGGCATCCTGAATCTTGGCATGGAACCGGCTGACCTGCTCGTCATTGAGCGAGATCTGGTTCTCCCGCTCGCGGCCGATGGTGACCGGCGCAGGGAGATTCTCGAACAGGGCTCCCATCTCGAAGCCATCGAGAACGCGAATCGTGACGCGGCTCATGACCGGCGCTTTCCTTCCCACTCAACCGCATCGCACAGTGAATATGGCCAGCGACTGTGGCCAGTGACCGCGCCCAGAGATTCTGCACGACAGAACATCACCCTCCCCCACAAGATGACGCGTCCCGCCGGGGAACACAACATCGTCCTGAGGAGTGCGCATGCGATGCGAGCCGCTCTGTCGGTACGAGGGACCTCCGGGACGACAACGTGCCTCGTTGACCACCAAGGCACCAAGACACCAAGGAAAGGCAGAACAAGCCCAGAGAGGAAAGTGCCGTAGAGTGAAGTAAAAAGCAGGGTCGGCTCGCCCCTGTCACCCCTTCCTCCTGCTTTTCCTTGGTGTCTTTGTGCCTTGGTGGTTCCCCAAAAGAACCTGCTCCCTGGCAATCTCTCCGCCTGGCCCCGCAGTCCAATCGCCCGAAACAAAGTTTGACTTCCCCGGCCCCGCGCCGTATGGTGGCGAACGTACCAAAAACTTCTTCAGGACCGGGCTGCACCATGTTCGCGACGACTTCGATTCGAATTGCGATCATTATTGATGGGCAGGTTGGTACCTGAGGCTCGGCGTGATTCGTCTGACTGCTCAACCCTCAGGTTCCCCCTGAGGGTTTTTTTGTTGGTGGCTGGCCGATTGGCAGCCCGACCCGACGTGAAGAACTGACCGAACAAAAGTTTCAGCCACGAGTGACCAGAACGACCGGATTCAGAGGACCTATCCATGCGGCGGATCCAGCTCTACGACACCACCTTGCGCGATGGCAGCCAGGGTGAAGGCGTCAACTTCTCGGTCGAAGACAAGCTGCTGATTACGCGCAAGCTCGATGAACTGGGCTTCGATTTTGTCGAGGGTGGCTATCCGCTTTCGAACCCCAAAGACTTCGAGTACTTCCAGCGCGTCGCAAGTCTGCCGCTGGGCACCGCCAAGGTCGTCGCCTTCGGAATGACGCGTCGCAAAGGCGTCACGGCCGCGGAAGACACCGGCATGCGGGCGCTGGTCGACTCACAGGCCCCGGTGGTGACGATCGTCGGCAAGACCTGGGACTTGCATGTGTTCGAGGTGCTCCGCGTCGACGAGGCCGAGAACCTCGCGATGATCGCCGATTCGATCGCCTACGTGAAATCGTGTGGGCGACGCGTCTTTTACGACGCCGAGCATTTCTTCGATGGCTACTTCGCCAACCCGGAATTCGCACTCCGCACCGTAACGGCCGCGGCCCAGGCCGGGGCGGAGATGGTCATTCTCTGCGACACCAACGGCGGTCGGCTGCCCGAGGAAGTCGCCCAGGCCGTTCGCGCGGCCCGTGAGGCGCTGCCCGTTCCCGTGGGCATCCACTGTCACAACGACTGCGAACTGGCCGTCGCCAATTCGCTCGCCGCGATCGCGGAAGGCGCCGCGCAGGTGCAGGGGACGATCAACGGAATCGGTGAGCGCTGCGGCAACGTCGACCTGGTCACGGTGGCCGCGAATCTCAAGCTGAAGCTCGGGCATGATGTTCTCATTCCCGAAGGGGTCGCCCGGCTGACGGAGCTGTCGCGGTACGTCTACGAGCTGGCGAACATGAACTTCCGTTCGAGTCAGCCCTTCGTGGGCACCAGCGCGTTCGCGCACAAGGGTGGCATGCATGTTCACGCGGTGAACCGGCTCGCCTCCAGTTACGAACACATTCCGCCGGAATCGGTGGGGAACACCCGGCGAGTGCTGGTGAGCGAACTGTCGGGGCGGTCGAACATCATCGCCAAGACGACGAAGTACCGCATGGAAAATGACCAGGCGCTGATGACGCGGATTCTCGAACGGGTGCAGGACCTCGAGCACGAGGGCTACCAGTTCGAGGCGGCCGAGGCGTCGTTCGACCTCCTGGTTCGCAAGGTCGCGGGGCTCTACCGGGCGAAGTTCGAGCGGGTCCATTACCGCGTGAATGTCGAGACGAATGAGAGCGGTGCCCCGGTGACGGAAGCGACAGTCAAACTGCTGGTGAAGAACCAGGTCGAGCATGTCGTGGCCGAGGGAGATGGCCCGGTCAATGCGCTCGACCGGGCGCTGCGGAAGGCGCTGCAGCCGCACTACCCGCGTCTGGCCGAGATGCAGCTGCTGGACTACAAGGTCCGCGTAATCAACTCGACGGAAGGGACGGCGGCGCGGGTCCGCGTGGTGATCGAAAGCCGCGATGGCGAGGACCTGTGGAGCACCGTCGGCGTAAGCGAGAACATCATTGAAGCGAGCTGGCTGGCGCTGGTCGATAGCGTCGAGTACAAGCTGTTTCAGGATGAGGGACTGCCTGCCGATGCGCCGCGCGAGAGCGCGGTGGCGAAGTAGTTTGGGGTAGCGCCGCGAGGGCGACACGCCGCGACGTGCGTTGCATTTCGCGGTGTCGTGGAATGGGCGTTGTCTTGGTGGTTGGGCGTTGGGGGAAGCGTCACCGCTTCCGCTACAGCCAGGGCGGAGGCGTTAGTCAGGGGCGGCGGCGGAAGAAGGTTTTCGCGACCTGGGCGATCCGCTGGAAGAGGCCGGGGTGTGCTGCGGCGTCGGGCGGCGCGGCAGATTGCGCCCGCTTGGCGGCTGTGCGGCGAGGAGAGAGTGCCGTCAGGTCGGCCATCAGCTCTGGAACCGATTGATAGCGGTCGTCGGGACGCGGCGCGGTCATCTTCAGAAGGACGCGGTCAACGGCAGGGGGAATCGCGGAAGGACGACTCGGCGAGGCGGCTCGGCCTGACCCCGACCGCGGCTTCGCTGGTCCCAAGACAAGAGCCTGGTGTTCGTCATCGCGGTCCACTCTGGGGAACCCGCTGCGGCCCGTCAGCAGGTACTGCAACGTTTTGCCCAGGCTGTAGATGTCGGATCGAACATCGGCCAGTTTCGCGTTCTCGGCCTGCTCGGGAGCCATGTACGCGACGGTGCCCAACAGAAGACCCGTTCGCGTGAGGTGCATCGCCTCTTCAGACCCTTCCACAATCGCCTCGTCGAAGCGGGCGATCCCGAGGTCGAGCAGTTTCACCCGCCCGGCCCCATCGACGAGCAGGTTCGAGGGTTTGATATCGCGATGAACGAGACCGCGTTTGTGCGCGTAGGCGAGGCCTCGGGCGGCCTGATAGAGATACCCCAGGGCTTTGGGGAGCGGCAAAGGCCCGTCCCGTTTGACGAGCGCCGCGAGGTCCACCCCGTCGACATACTCGAGCACCAGCAGCCGAAGACCACAGACGTCGTCTGAACCGAACGACGCGACGATGTTCGGGTGCGCCAGTCGCGCCAGCGCGCGGACTTCCCGCTCGAAGCGACGGATGGAACGCGGGTCGCGACTGACGCGCGGGGGCAGCACCTTGAGGGCAACGAGCCGCTCTTGTGTTCGCTGGGCCGCGAGAAAGACCATTCCCATCCCGCCCTCGCCCAGCTTCCGCACGAGGGTGTAATCACCCACGACCAGTCCCGGCCGCAAGTCGGATTCGGCCAGCCGAGTCACCGATTCGGAAGCCGCCCCGTGCAAACCCGACGAACCCAACGCCCCTGCACCGGCATCGCCTGACTCGGTCCGTTCCAGCTCGGCGGGGCGCGACCGTGGGATCGGTGCGACCTGGGTTTCCTGGGAATCGAGGACTGGTTCGACGCGAGGAACCGAATCCGGCGGCGAGCAGCCGAGCGTCGCGTCACCGTCGTCGGCCGGGGCGTCGGAAGAGGTCGCTCCCGCGTGAGTGTCCGGCGACATGGTCAGTCCCTGAAAGTCGATCGCCGAAACCGTTCGGGCCGTCGTGGTCCGTCTACCGATCTATGTCAGGCAAAAAGAACAGGTCGGGCATGCCCGACACCCTCACTTTTTCCTTTTGACTTGCTCCGTGTTGCAGCAGCCTGACACCAAGCGACGAACGGAGCCCTACTTCGCAGCCGTTTCCAGGGGGGTCTTGTCGCCGTAGAACCGGACGAGGGCGGCCATGTCGGGCTTGAGGTAGACGCCTTCTTCCTCGGCGGGCACGATCAGCTTCACACGGACCGAAACACTTCCCTTGGCCCGGTCGGCAATCGGCATCAAGCGGTCGACGTAGCCCTGGTACTTTCGGCTGGGCCAGGCATCGGCCACGATCTCGCACCGCTGCTGCTTGAAGACCCGCGAGATATCTCGCTCGTTGATCGACAGGTCGACTTCCAGTTGCGCGAGGTCGGCCATGTCGCAGAGGCTGAACGACCCGTTGAACGCGACCGGGTTGACGATGTTTCCCTCTTCCGCGTTCTTCTTGAGGATCGTGCCGGAGATCGGCGCGCGGACGGTCGTGTTGTCCTGACGCCAGACGGCTTTCTTCAGATCGGCCTCGACCTGCGCTACCTCGGCCCGCGCCTGTTCGATCCGTTCCTCCCGCGCGCCCTTCAGCATCAGCTCGAGGGCGAATCGCAACCGGGTGACGCGCTGCTCGGTGATCTGCCACTGCGTTTCGGACTGCTCATACTCGTCGATGCTGATCGTCTTCGACGCTCGCAGTTTCTTGGCCCGGTCCCAGTCCGCTTGGGCCTGCTCGAGATTGTGCTCGGCTTCCGCCAGTTCGGCCCGGGCCTGGTCTTTCTCTTCAGACCGGTTGCCGTTCTCCAGTTCGGCCAGGCGGGCTTTCGCCAGCGCGAGGTTGGCCCGCACTCGGGCCAGGTCGGCGTCGTACTCGATCGTTTCGATCTGCGCGAGGATCTCCCCCTTCTCCACCCGCCGGCCTTCCTCGATGTTCAGCGCGGTGAGCATGCCGCTCACCTTCGGACTGACCAGAATCTGATGGACGGGAATGATGTAGCCCTTCGACTCCAGCGCGATTTTCGAGGGATCGACGGGTGCCGCATCGGTCGGTGTGCTGCCGGTGGCCGTCGTCGCGGCCGTGTCGCCTGGCTTGCCTGTCGAACCGCTCGCGCTGGCGGTCGAAGCCACCGCAGGATCGCTGGCACCAGCGGGCGTCGTCACGGCGGGACGCGCCGCCGGCTGCTGCGCCTTGAAGGCGAAGTAGGCGGTTGACGCCGCAAGCAACAGGGTCAGAGCCCAAGGCAGGCGGGAAGGCACGGGGCGCTGCTTCACCTCGGCCAGTCGCAACGACTGCACCTTGGCCTTCAGGTCTGCCCCCCGCGACGAGGCCGTACGGCCGGGGTCAGCAGGTAGTGAACTTGCCAGAGAACCTGCCAGAGATCCTGACAGGGGTTCGGTAGCGACCGATCCACTCACGTTGTCATCCCTCTCAAAAATCATCTCACGACCCGCCGCGATCCGGCCGAACCGCCGGACAGTGGATCGCGATTAGCGCGCTAACGACAGAAAGTATAACGATCTGGGAGGTGCCCTACTCTACCCTCTTTTCCGACAGGGATCGGTTTCCGATCCAGTTCGGCTCGGAAGGTCACCTCGGTACCGCCCGCCCTCGGCTCCCGGTATTCGATCCGTGCGGCATTGTAAGTTGTTGTGTGGAAGAGAGTTGCGTCTGATAATTCTCTCTGAAAGCAAAATCGCCGGGTGACGGACCGCGTTGCACGCCCGGCTGTCCTGTGCGACGATCGACGGGGTGTCGAGGCGTCCTCATTGTGGAGTAAACCCCAAGACCCCGGTCTCCGGAGTGCGAAATGCTGGCGAAGCGGATAATTCCCTGTCTCGACGTTCATGCGGGCCGGGTTGTGAAGGGGACGAACTTCCTCAACCTGCGCGACGCGGGCGACCCGGTCGAGGTGGCCCGCCGGTATGAGGCCGAGGGCGCGGACGAACTCGTGTTTCTCGACATCACGGCCAGTCATGAAGAACGCGACATCATTCTCGATGTCGTCTCCCGGACGGCTGAAGAAGTCTTCATGCCACTGACGGTGGGTGGTGGAATTCGCACCTGCGACGACATCCGCCGCCTGCTCTCGGCCGGGTGCGACAAGGTGTCGATCAACTCGGCTGCGGTGAAGAACCCGGAGTTTGTCCGCGAGGCAGCGCTCCGTTTCGGCAGCCAGTGCATCGTCGTCAACATCGACCCCAAGCGGGTCGTCAAAAATGGCCGGACGGTGTGGGAAGTCCACGTCAACGGCGGACGCGTCCCCACGGGGCTGGAGGCGGTCGAGTGGGCTCGGCGTGTGGAAGAGCTGGGCGCGGGTGAAATCGTGCTCACTTCAATGGACGCCGACGGCACCAAGGACGGCTACGACCTGGAGATGACCGCGGCGGTTTCGGCGGCGGTCCGTGTTCCGGTGGTCGCCAGTGGCGGAGCCGGTTCTCCCGCGCACCTGGTCGACGCGCTCACCAAGGGCGGGGCCAGTGCGGCGCTCGCCGCGAGTATTTTCCACTACGGCGAATACACGATCGGCCAGACCAAGGAGTTCCTGGCTCGACAGGGTGTGCCGGTCCGGCTGCCGCAAATCCCGATTGCGGTCTGAAGCGATGTTGCCCGCCGCGAGACCAGGCGATGCGCTGCGCTCATCGCGCTGGTCGACCGTTGCCGCGCATCCGGTTGGCTGGCTGCTGCTGGCTCTGGTGGCGGTCTGGTGGCCGGTTCTGGGCGGTGGATTCACGCTCGCCCGCAGTCCGCTCGCCGCGACGGTTCACCCCGAAGTGATCGAAGCGCAGCTTGGCTGGCCGGTCAACGATTCCCTCGCCTCGGCCCAGCAGGACGAAGCCTGGCTCGCGCACCTGGCCCGCTCGCTCCGCGCGGGAGACTGGCCGCTGTTCAACCCGTACAACGGAGCCGGGGCACCTTTTTTGGAGTCGCTGCAACCGGGAGTTCTGTACCCGCTGAACCTGTTGCTGGTGCTGCTACCGGCTGATTCCCCCTGGCTGTTTGACCTGTTTTCTCTCGCGCATGTCGCGATCTTTCTGGTGGGGCTCTGGACGCTGTATCGCCGGTACGCTCCGTCCGAGATCGCGGCCGGCCTCGCGATTCTGGTGGGGCTGTCGGGGCTGACGTACCAGAACGTCAACATGGTCCATTACCGGGGTCTGGTCTGGTTCCCGTGGATGCTGTCGACGCTGCTCACGGTTACGCTCAACCGCGATCGCCGGGGTGAGTGGCGATCGCTGGTCGCCTTTCTCGCGACAGGCCTCTGCGCACTGACGGCTGGCAACCTGCAGGATTTTGTAGTGTCGCTCGGGGTCGCGACTGTCACGGCGACTCTCGTGGGACTGCACGAGCGGCGCGTGAGCCGGGGTGCGGGTCAGCCGACGACTCCCTGGCCGATTCTCGTTGTCAGGCCCAGCGTGCTCGCGCTGGCGCTGGTGGCGCTCGGGGCGGGCGTCTGGTTTCCGTATGTGCGCGGGGTCGCCAGCGGTGATCTCGCCAGCGTGGCCGACCCGACCCGCTGCCTGGAGGGCGTACCGCTGAAATGGATGCTGTCGTGGCTGCTGCCGCATTGGGAAGGACTGTTTCCGACGCAACTGGCCGAGCGCCGGTTCTGGTTCCTGCCCCAGCCCGATCTGCCGACCTCACTCACGCTCGTCGTCCTGTTGGCCGGGCTGGTTCTCTGGCGAGAAACGCGGCCTCACGACCGGCGGCTGTTCATTGGGCTCCTCACGATCGTCGGGCTGCTGCTGCTCAAGACGGTCGAGACGCCGCTATTCGACTGGCTCACTCACATCCCGCTCCTCAACGGGATCAAGTTTCATAAGTACAACAGCAGCGCCGCTGTGCTTTTGGGATTGATCGCCGCGCTGGGGTTGGGCCGACTTGCCACCTGTGACCCGCTGCTGCGCACGCGACTGGTCAGCCGCGCGCTGGGAGGACTGACGGTCGCGGTCGCCGTGCTGCTATTGGCGCTGCATCTGGACAAAAGCTGGTCGCTCAAACATCCGTCCGATCGTGCCGCGAGTCTGTTCATCATCCGATCGTTCAGCGTGGTGTTCGCCACGGCGGGTGTCACGGCGCTCGTGCTCGTCCGTGACCCGGCCACGTGGGGACGCCGACTCGCCCTGCTCTGGGCCGTGCAGGCGGTCTGGCTGCTGCCCCCCGGTTGGCTCCCCCGCCTCGATCGGTACGAGAACCCCTGGAGCTACCAGCGTGGTGCGTCGCAGGACAGGGCGAACGGTCCCGCGCGCATTCTTTCGCCTCTCCCTGCCAACGGCGGTCTCCACTTTCGCGAAGAGCATGTCGACCTGTTCGACCCGGTCCTCAATCGCCGCTGGAAGGCGTTCTACAACCGGCTGTTCACCGCCCGCTATCCCGACTTCGCCCTCGTGCAGACCGGTGCGCCGACGGCCGCTCAAATTCCTGCGCTGGCATTGGCGGGCGTCGACGAAGTGCAGGGTTACCCACCGCCTGCGGGCAGCGATGTCACTCCCCTGGGACCCGGTCGCTGGCAGCCCAGACTGGTCCTGCCACAGGCTTTTTTGATTGACGAGGAAACGTTCGGGCGCTGCAACCGACTGTGGGCCGAGGCGGGGCCGAACCACGTCGAAGAAATCGTCCGGCAGTTGGATACATCGCGACGCCTAACCCGCGATGCCGCCACGACAGTCCAAACGCTCTCGGCGCATCGATTCGAGATTCAGATCGCTCCCCGTGAGCAACCGGCTCGACTCGTCTGGCTGCGGGCGTTTCACTCGGCCTGGTCCTGCCGCGCCTCGAACTCACGGGAGAACAACACGGGCCAGGCCGCGCTCGAACCGTTCCTCGACACCTTCCTTTCGACTCGGCTCGAACCCGGCGCCCCGGTCACGCTCCAGTTCGACTATGGGCGGTGGGACTGGCTGTGGGTGACATTCGCAGGAGCGCTCGGTGCGCTGGTCCTGCTGGGCACCGAATTCGCCCTCGCGGGGGGATTACGCCGCCCCGCGCTCTCGGTCGACCCGCAGTTCCCTTCCCGCCTCGTGGACCACGATTCGAACAAGGTTCCCTTCGGCGGGATGGAACTCCGCGCTTCAATCGCCTTGCTGGCACTCACGGTCGTCGTGGCCCGTGGGACCGAACCTCTTCGGGTTGTCGAGCCGAGATCGCTGCAGTCGTTAGAGCAGCGACTGCCGAGCACAAACAGCGAGGAACCCGCGGCGAACTGGTCCGTCACGCTCGACCTCGTCGCCGATATCCCTTTCACAACGGGCACCACGTTGACGTTACCCGCCAGTCGTCGTCGGGTGCCGCTGCTCATCCGGGGCCTCGCGGGCGACCGCGCCAGCAAAAAGCCGCCTGACCGCGTCTGGATTCAGGCGGGTGACCGGGTCTGGCCTGCGGTGACCGGAGTGCTACGGCTGGAACGTCCCCCGGCTCTGGCGTCCCCCGAGTTCGGTCGTGCCGGGTTCCTCGCCTCGCTCGACGCCTCCGGCTGGACGACAAGGCCCACGGAACTCGTCCTCTGGTGCGAAGCCGATGGCCAGCTCACCCGCCACGCCACGGGACTGTTCCTGCAAACCGAATCGCTGCCTCCGCCCCGAAAGTAAGACCGACCCGGTTGGGGTTGTTCACCACCAAGCGGCTGTGCCATGCTTGCACCGTTTCGGGGCAAGCATGCCGATCGTGTGACAGCCCTGCACGCATCAAGACCGCGTGTTTCCGGGAATTCGCATCCTTCAACAACGCGAACGCCCTGGCCGCTCCTCCGGGCGCTAACGCTTCCGGCTCCCTGAGCGGATTGACCTTGTGCTCTCACGCTGCGGCGGCGGGTCGATTGCAGAAGTCGCAGGCTCGCGGACGGGCGACGGATCGCGCCTTACTCGAACACCACGTCGATTGGTGCGGAGACGTCCGGGTGCAGGCTTCGGTGGACGGGGCAGTGCTCGGCCGCGTGCTTCAGCTTCTCGCGGTCGGTCTCCGAGAGCTTCGCCGCTTTGTCGGCCGGGACGACCAGCGACACCTTCAGCGCCCCGATCCGCCGGACCGGTTGCGTCACCATCTCTTTGATGACCTTCACCGTCGACCCCGTGAGGTCCAACTGATTCCGCTCAGCCACGATCGCCATCGTCGTCAGAATGCAGGCGCCCAGGGCGGTCCCAACGAGATCCGTCGGCGAGAAACTCTCGCCCTTGCCATGGTTGTCGACCGGTGCATCGGTCAGCAGTTCGACCTGCGAAGGGCCATGCGTCGCCCGGCAGCGCAGGCCACCCGCGTACACCACCGTCATTTCCACCGCCATCGGTCCACCCTCAATTGTCCGGCCTGTCCCCGCCGCCATCGATAACGACGGATCAGCATCGCCGGTTACACATCGTAATACAGCGCGAATTCGTAGGGGTGAGGCCGCTGGTTCAGGGCCTCCACCTCGTTCTCCTGCTTGTACCACATCCAGGTGTCGATGACATCTTCCGTGAATACATCGCCCCGCAGCAGGAAGTCGTGGTCCTTGCGCAGCGCTTCGAGCGAGGCTTCGAGCGACCCGGGCACCTTGGGGTGCTCGTGCAGTTCGTCGGGCAGCAGGTCGTACATGTCCTTGTCGAGCGGCTGACCGGGGTCGATCCGGTTCTGAATGCCATCCAGCGCCGCCATGAGCAGCGCGCTGAACGCCAGATAGCCGTTGGCAGATGGGTCGGGGCAGCGGAACTCGAACCGCTTGCTCTCGGCACTGGGCGAGTAGACGGGAATCCGCACGGCCGCCGAGCGGTTCCGGCTGCTGTAAGTCAAATTGACCGGGGCTTCGTACCCCGACAGCAACCGCTTGTAGCTGTTCGTGGTGGGGCAGCAGAACGCCATCAGGGCCGGCGCATGTTTCAGAACGCCGCCCATCGCATACATCGCCAGGGGCGACAGCCCGGCGTAGCCACCCCCGGCAAACAGCGGCTCCCCCTTCTTCCAGAGGGAGAGATGAATGTGCAGGCCCGAGCCGTTGTCGTTCCAGAGCGGCTTCGGCATGAATGTGGCCGTCTTGCCATGCCGGGCGGCCATGTTCTTGACGATGTATTTGTACAGCAGCAGCTTGTCGGCCATCTTGAGCAGCGGCTGATACCGCATATCGATTTCGCACTGGCCGCCGCTCGCCACTTCATGATGCTGCGATTCGACATCCACGCCGCATTCGATCAGCGTGAGCATCATCTCCGTACGCAGGTCTTGCAGGCTGTCGGTGGGCGGCATGGGGAAGTATCCCTCGCGATGCCGCACCTGGTAGCCATGCCCGCTTTTCCCTTCGCAGGGTTTGGGGCGGCCGCGGGTCCATTGACCCTCGGCACTTTCGACGTGGTAGTAGCCCTCGTGTTCGTTCTGGTCGAACCGCACGTCGTCGAATACGAAGAACTCGGCCTCGGCCCCGATGTTGGCCACATCGGCGATGCCGGTCGACTTCATGTACGCTTCCGCCTTGCGGGCGACATTGCGGGGGTCTTTGGCGTAGTCCTCGCGCGTGATGGGGTCCTGGATATTGCAGGTCATCGCGAGGGTACCCGACATGAACGGGTCGACCATGGCCGTGTCCGGGTCGGGCAGCACGAGCATGTCGCTCTCGTTGATCGACTTCCACCCGCGGATCGACGAGCCGTCGAACCCGAACCCGTCCTCAAACGACGCCACGGTGAGCGCCTGAACGGGAATGGTGAAATGTTTCTGCGTGCCGGGGAAATCCATGAAGCGGAGATCGACGGCGCGGATTTCTTTTTCACGACAAAGCGCGAGCACTTCGCGAGGAGTCATAGCAGGGTCTACCGACAACGTGGTCTCACCGGGGTCAAACAGCCTTGGGTGAGTCTGGCTGACGCGGGACCGACCGAACCGGGATCGGCCAGTCGTACCAGCCCATCGCAGTCGCCCGGCCCGCAGGCTGGCGAACTAAGGTCGACGCAATCGCTTCGCCGGGCTGAGGGGGAGTCCATCCAGCTCACGCCCCAAAATCCCCCGACCAAGGCTTCCGAGGATCGAAGTGGCCACAGAGACACGCGGTCCGAGCGTGCCCAGGCGACCAACTGGCCGAGACCTGGCACTCTCCGGGGACGGGTGATCGGCGATAGGGAATCTCACTTCACCGCAGAATGCCATAGTGGACGCGCTCCACGCTGAATAGATCTGAGGGAGATGTTGAAGGGACGACTGGGGCAGGCGAGAAACCGCGTTCGGGACGCTTCCAGAAAAAACAGACACGTATCCACCCGAGCAACTGACCAACCCCTGGCCACAGCTCTCCGCGACACCCTGACCACCGTCTGCTTCACTCGTCTCTTGACGAGCCAGGCCACTTCCAGACTCCGGCATCTTCTTCGCCAGGATCGTTTTGCCTAATCTGCTGGCAACCCGATCACGTCGAGAACCGCTTCCTCGGACGGCAGAGTGTAACGTTCTGTAGCGAAGGGTGCGCCAGTGACTAATTTTTTTGCCAGCTGCCAGAGAAAGGGGCAAAAATGCCTCGTTTCGTTGTCCTGAGCCACGACTGGCCGTTTCCGCACTTCGATCTGCTGCTGGAAAATCAGGCAAGCCTGCTTGCCTGGCGACTTTCCGCCTGGCCCCCCACTCCCCAATCCACACCCGAGCGACTTCCCGATCACCGCCTCTTGTACCTCGATTATGAAGGCCCCATCTCCAACGACCGCGGCCGTGTCGTTCGGATCGACGCGGGGCAATTCGAATGGATCGCCCCCCCGCCCCCATTTCGGGCGCAGCTCGCGAGCCAGCACTTTTCCGGAACGCTCGAACTCCCCCCCGCCAATCCGCTCCCTTCGACTCCGCCCCCTTCGTCGCCAAACCCGTGAGGCGTTTCACTCCAATCCGTCCCCCCAACGGCCGCGTGCGCCCCGAAAAGCCCCAAAAAAGACCGTCCAGCTGTCTCTCGGGACACAGTTTCTTTCCGATTTTTCTAACGGGGCCGATTTGTCACCGGTATAGTTTTCCAAGGGACGGGCGATTCGCGGTGTGCTCACGCTGCTCCGTCCCCACCCCTCTTCAACAGGGGTGGTCGTTCTAAAGAGACGTCCGGTTTCAGGCCGCGACCCGACTGGGTTAGTGGCCTGCTCCGGCCTATCGGTGGTGAGAGGCGATGGCATGGTCGCGGGACTAATGGACTCATTGCCCCTGTCGTCGGGTGAATTCCAGGTCTGCGATCCAGACCGTCTGGAATCCGTCGAACGCAAGCACCGCGACGTCGCCGCCTGGCTGGAACGCAACGGCTGCGATGGCCTGATGCTCTCCCGCCCTGAGAACTTCGCCTGGTTTTCGTCGGGCGGTTCATCCAGCCTGATGCCCGGCATTGAACCGACCGCCAGCCTCTTCGTCACTAAAGACGCCCGCGTGGTCCTCTGCGCTAACACCGATTCTGGCGAACTGTTCGACCGGCATCTCACGGGGATGGGGTTTCTGCTCAAGGAACGCCCCTGGCATGAGGCCCGGCCGCTCCTTTGCGAGGATGTCGTCCGCGGTCGGCGGGTGGTTGCCGATGTGCCTCTCAAGGGTGCCCGGCAGGACAGTGCCGCGATTGCTGCGCTCCGGCTGCCCCTCGATGAGTTCGAGTGTCGCCGGTATCGCGACTTGGGAAAACAGGTTGCTCACGCCGTCGAAGCGACCGCCCGGACGATGGAGGCCGGACAGTCCGAAGCCGAGACGGCCGGTCAACTGGCCCATCGCCTGTTGAAGCACGAGTGCGTCCCCTTGCGGGTCCAGGTCGCCGCCGATGGCCGGGCGCGGCAGTATCGCCACTGGACCTTTTCCGACGCGACCATTCGCAAATGGGCCGTACTGTCGGTCACCGCTCGTCGCGATGGCCTCGTCGCCACGGCCACCCGTGTCGTCTGTTTCGGCCAACTGCCCGACGCCCTGATGAACTTTTACCACGAAGCGGCAATGCTCGCGGCGACCGCGTTTGCGTTCTCGCATGCCGGGCAGTCGCTAGGAGATGTCTGGCAGCGGGTTCAGCGGATCTACGAGAAGCTGGGCGATCATCAGGAATGGACGCTCTCCGACCAGGGCGCGATTGTTGGCTACACCCCCTGCGAGCTGCCCATTCGGCCCAAATCGGAAACGAT
>JAIXZD010000040.1 GCA_027489895.1 Planctomycetaceae bacterium | reverse complement strand
GTCGTCGCAGCCGAGCAGACGTTCGGTTCCCCAACAGGTGGCCCCATGAGTTCGCCCTGGCGACAGCAGATCGGCCCGAATCAGTGGTACACGGTCTCACATCCGCCCTCCTGGTTGGCTGAAACGCAGGACGGGACCGTCAGTCTGCAAAGCCCCGACCACTGCGGTGCCCTCACGCTCAGCAGCTTCTGGGCACCCGCGGGTGACGAGCCGCCTCCGGCCGAACGGTTCATCGACCTCGACCAACTGTTCCTGAAACGCCGTAACGTCCGCCGTCTGAAGGCGCTGTCGGTGGGCGACGACAGCGCCGGGTTCGATGGCGAGGCGCGGATCGGGAAGGACAGCCCGTGGTGGCAGCGGCTGTTCCGCCGCACCGCCTGGCGACGGTTCCGCATCTGGTGCGTGCGCTGTGGGCCGGTCTATGTGCTGGCGCTCTATCTGCAGTCGGGAGATTCGGACCGCGAACTGGAAACCGTTGCCGGGATGATTCTCGAATCGATCGAGTTCAACGAGCGCCCGGCGGAACCCCCCCAGCGGTTCGCCGAGCGGGTCCTGGCACTGGCCCGGAAGAAATTCCCGCTGCTCGATTGTCAGCCCGAGGCCGACTTTCAACTGCGGCTCGGAGATTCGCGGATCAACCTGTTCAACTTCTACCGGTCGTACCTCAATGCGCCGGATCAGTTCGAATCGATCGTGCTGCCCGCGCTCACCACCGTGGTGCAGGTGCAGGAATGGGGCAGCCACCAGACGCAGCCCGAGCTGGAGATGGTCCGCGACCGGATCATGCCGATGCTTTATCCGATTGATGTCTGGAAAGAGCGGTTTCCACAGTTTGCGGGAATCCCCTGGGTGGGGGGGTTGGCCGTCTTGTTTGTTGTCGACGAGCGTCAGGCCTACTGGTACGTGCGGGAAGACCTGCGCGACAAGTGGGAACTCGACGACGAAGGCCTGCACGAATTGGCGCTCGCCAATCTCGAACGCTACTTCGAAGAGCGGCCGATGGAGTTCACGCTGGCTGGCAGCGAAGACGGTCCGCGGCTGCTCGTGCCGTCCCGCCCCGATGCCTACAACTCGGCCCGGTTACTCAGCTCGAAGTTTCATACCCGGCTGCGGGATGTCTTGGGGCCGCTGTTCGCGGTGGGCGTGCCCAGCCGCGACTTTCTCGTGGCGATCAATCTGGATTCCGCCGAGGCGGTCGACCAGGTGCGACGGAAAGTGGAAGACGACTACGCGCAGATGGATCATCCGCTGTCGGACAAGCTGCTGCTGGTGACGCGCGATGGCGTCGCAGAGTTTTTGCCCACGCTTTAGCGCCGCGCGTGCCAATGGGGAACGCTCACGCGTTCCGCTACAGACGCAACCTGTGCGGTACCGTCTCTACGGCTGGTCCATGTATTCGAGCTGGATCTGGACCACTTCGTCGCTGGAGGCGAAGAAGGCGTCGAGCACCCGCGGGTCGAACTGTGTTCCCCGGCCCTCTTCCAGAATCTTGAAGCACTTCTCACGCGGGTAGGCCGCCTTGTAGGGGCGGGAGGTCGACAGCGCGTCGAACACGTCAGCCACGCTCGTAAGGCGACCTTCAATGGGAATGTCTTCCCCGCGCAGGCCCAGCGGGTAACCCGTGCCATCCCATCGCTCGTGGTGCGTCTGAGCGATGCGGGCGGCAAGAACCAGCAGGGGCGAACTGCGGACGTTCAGCAGGTTCGACCCGATCCGCGTGTGGCTCTTGAGGACCGTGAATTCCTCGGGAAGCAGCGGGGCGATGATCTTCTTGCCGATCATGCAGTGCCGCTGCATGAGGTTGTATTCATCGGGATCGAGCTTGCCCGGCTTTTTGAGGATGTCGTCGGGGATGCCGATCTTGCCGATGTCGTGCAGTTGTGCGGCGAGTTCGAGCAGTTCCACCTGGCTGTCGCTGAACCCGAGCCGACGGGCAATCACACCGACATACCGTCCCACGCGGACCACGTGCTGACCGGTGTTGTCATCGCGGAATTCGGCGGCGCGGGCCAGGCAGTGAATCACCTGCTGCCGCGAGGCCACCAGTTCCATCGTCCGCTCGCGAACGATCGATTCGAGTTTTTCGGCGTACTGAGAGAGCCGGTCCTGGTGCTGCTTATTGGTGAGCGTGTTGCGGACGCGGGGCAAGAGGTCGTTGGGATCAACCGGTTTGCCGAGGAAGTCGGAGGCGCCCAGTTCGAGGCAGTTCTTTTTCGTCTGGGCGTCGTTGGAGGCCGTAAGGATCAGGACGGGGATCCGCTGCAGGACGGGATCGAGGGCCATGACCTGCAGAATGTCGAGGCCGCTGACCTGCGGCATCATGACATCGAGCAACACCAGATCGGGCTTTTCCGAGCGGATCAGGGCGATCGCCTTCGTCGAATCGGTGACCGCCTGAATCTTCGTGTAGCCATCCGTCTGCAGGTACTTGCGGGCGACAAGGATGTTGCACTCTTCGTCATCGACCATCAGGATCTTCGCCGCGCGAAGACCGGGATCGTCGCGCAGCCGTGTGCTAACGGCGGGCGGCGCATCGGGGACGCGGGGAGCGGCCTGACGGGAGTCAACTTTGGCGGCGACCATGGGACCGACCTGACCGGTTCAACCGGGCTGGAGGCAACGAGCAGGACACGGATGGGAATCACCGGTCCTGTTTAAAGGTGTAGCTTTTTTTCAACGGGGTCGTGTGGTTTTTTGGCGACGCTTACGCGGTGACCGAGGAGTTTCATTCCAATTGTGACGATTCAGTGCAACGTGCCGTCTAAAGGCCGGCGACCGTTTTGGTGACCCATCCCGTCACGGGGCCTGCGCCGCTGCGAAGTCCGGCAGCTCGACCCGTCGATACAACTGTTCGATCTGGTTGACCGCCTGCCGCGCCTTGTCGAGCTGTTCGCCCTTGGCCGCCTGCTCGAGCAGGCGGGCCGGTTCGGTGAAGTCGTTGAAGCCCACGGTCCCGCCGGCGCCCTTCAGCCAGTGAGCCGCGGCACCCAGGTCCGACCAGTTCTGCTGGTCGACTTGCTCGCGCATCTCCACCAGTTGTCGATCGAGCTTGCCAATGAAGTTTTTGGCGATGTCGAGGAAGTCCGGGTCCTCGATCGGCAGCGAACAATGAATCGGTTCAGATTCTGGCTGACCGCCGCCCGATGTGAACAACTCGGCATCGACCTGCTGGCAGAGCGCGGTGAGCCGGGACAGCGGGTTCTCGTCGTCGTCCGAATCGATCGCCTGGGGATCGGCCCCAAGTTCGTTGAGCAACAACTGCATGAGCTCGTCGATCTTGACCGGCTTGCTGAGGAAGTGGCTGCAGCCTGCCCGAATGCACTTGTCTTCGTCGCCTTTCATCGCGTTCCCGGTGAGCGCGACGATGGGGCGGTCGTAGCCACGCTGGCGGAGAATTCCGGTCGCCGTATAGCCATCCATGACAGGCATCTGCATATCCATGAGGACGAGATCGAAATCGGTCTCGGCCGCGTGATCGATCGCAATCTGACCGTTGGCGGCCTCGACGACGGTGAGGCCTGCGCGGGTCAGCACCAGCCGGATCAACTGGCGATTGGCTTCGCCGTCATCGACCAGCAGCACCGTCGAGGGCCGCAGTTTCGGCAGGCGATTCTGGGGCAGCGTCCGTCCCGTGGCCGATTCTGAGGCCAGTTCCAGGCTGGACTGGTCGATCCAACGGGTTCCGGCGACAGCGGCACACGCGATCCGCGCGGTGAACACGCTCCCTTCCCCGATCGTACTGGAGACGTGAATGTCTCCCCCCATGGCCTGAGCGAACCCGCGGCTGATGGTTAGCCCCAGCCCGGTCCCCCCAAACTTGCGGGTCACGCCACTATCAGCCTGTGTGAACGGTTCGAAGATCCGATCGAGGGCGGCCTCGGCGATCCCCACCCCGGTATCCTTCACCGCGAAGTCGAGCCACGAAGTCCCCTGTTCTTCCACGTGCGACAGCACAATCGTCACGCCGCCCACTTCGGTGAACTTGAGCGCGTTCCCGGTGAGATTCGTGAGAATCTGCCGCATGCGCGTCGAGTCCGAGAGAATGAGTTCCGGGACGCGCCCTTCAATCTGGAACTCCAGCGTGATCCCCTTGTCTTCCGCGCGAACCGCCAGCACCGTCACCACTTCGCGGCAGATCTGCGCGGGCGAGCAGGCCACCTGTTCGATATCCAGCCGACCCGCTTCGACCTTCGAGAGGTCGAGAATGTCGTTGATCAAACCCAGCAGGTGCTCCCCGCTGGTATGGATCGTCGTGAGGTACCGCTGAACCTCCGCCTCGCTGCTGACGAGGCCTCGTCGCAACACATCCGTGAACCCGAGAATCGCATTCATGGGGGTGCGGATCTCGTGGCTCATGTTCGCGAGGAAGGCGCTTTTCGCATGGTTGGCGTCTTCGGCGGCCAGCTTCGACCGATGCAGTTCGACCTTCTGATTCTCAAGCTCGGTGACGTCATCAAAACTGGCCAGCACCCCCCGGTACTTGCCATCGTGCCCCAGCACCGGAGAACTGTTCACGCCGAAGGAGCGGACTCCAAACGACGAGTGACGCAGCTTGAGCATCACATTCGACTGCGTCGTTTCGGTCTCGAGCGCGACCGTCCAGGGCATCCGTCCTGTGAACGGCGTGCCATCGAGATTGAGCCAGCGGAATTCGGACGCTTTTCTCCCCATCAAGGCCCCGGCCGTTTCGCCTACCAGGTTCGAGAACGCCTGGTTGGCCAGCACGATCCGCCCCTGACGGTCGAGAACGAGCAGGCCTTCGGTCAACGTATCGAGGGCCGAGCGAACCCGTCCGGGAACCGCCTGCGAGGGGTCGACCTGCCGCAGCATGCGCCGCAAATAAAGATAGAACGCGCCGAACGTGACCGTCGTGGAGAACAGAATCAGTCGCGTCGTCGGCATCGTCAAAAAACCGAGCCAGCCGGGTGGGTGAATCGAGGCGAACCGCAGTTCAACCGTGCCCCACTTCTCGGAGCCGGAAAGAATAGGAACCTGAATATGCGTGTCGACCGACCGGTCGCCTTCGATGTTGGTCCAGTGTGGCGCATGCCCCAGGGGCGGCACTTCCAGGAGCAACTCTCCATTGGCGCGACGGACGCCGGCGCTGAGAACCTCGGGATGACGGTACTTGAGCACCTCGAGCACGGTCTTGAGGCCGATGAGGTCCTGCCGCGACACCCGCAGTGAACTGGTGACTGCGATCGCCTCGCAGAGCCTCGCCCGCCCTTCCAGCTTGGCAACGCGGATATCGGGCATCAGACCCAGGATGATAGCGAGCACCAGCGTGCTGCTGACAATGCTCGTCAGCCCGACGCAGATCCGCATCCGCGATGAGAGTCGGATCAGCGAGAAGAGTCGTTTCATGGGAGAACCCAAAGTAGTCAAGGTAGAGGTTCATTCACCAGACAGGGCGTCCTGAGGGCGGCGTCATCTGCCTGGTTTGTGGTCTGGGTGATGTACACGAGTGGCCGTCAGGCGATCGTCAGTTCCTCGTCATCTTCAACACTGTCAACCAGCGACTGGAGCGATTCGCCGTCCTCTTCCCCGCGGCCCCGCGAGTCGAGAACGGTCAGCGGGTCGATGTCCTGCCAGGCCGGGACCTGCGCGAGCAGGCTGGTCATGATCAGCCCCCCGCGAATCATCCAGATGACATAGCCGACACTCAGTCCCGACGTGACCGCCAGCGTCGAGCCCACGATTAACGTGTCGCTTTTGAACGACTGGGACAGGTCCGACTCGACCTTTTCCAGCTGCACATGCAGTTCCTCGGACTGCGCGAGCGGCTGAATGGTCTGATAGTGCAGATTGAGTCCGTCGAGACTTGTGGGGCTGTAGTCTTCGGTGAAGCGATTCGAGGAGAGCGTCCATTCGCGAAGCATGCTGCCCCGGACCTCGACGGAGACCGTGGCCCGGGTCGTTGTCCCGAGGAGCCCAGACGCGGTGGAACTGGTCGTCGCCCCCATGGCCGCCACCGAGTCGATCTGATTGTCTTTTGCCGACGAGGCCGTCGAACTCGATGTCGCCGAGGACGTCGGCTGCAGCCCCACCATGAGTTGTGTCGATTGCGGAAGCGTTCCCTTGGATTGATCCACCGAGGGCGAGAGCATTGCCGCCGAGGTCGAGAGAATCGCGCCGGGCGCGGTCGTCGCCGTCAGCGGGACAACACTGATCGTCGTCGCCGAAACAACCGCCGTTGAAGTCGTCGTGATTGTTGACGTGGTCGTGCTGGCAGACGTGGTCGTCGCGGACGACGTCGTCGTCGAAGACGTCGCTGGCGAACCCGAGTTGCTCGATCCGGAGTTCGATCCGGAATTCGTGCCCGAAGTCGATCCCGAGCTCGATCCAGACGAACTCCCAGGCGATGTCGACGAACCGGCCCCTCCGGTCGACCCCGAGTTGGAACCGCCCGCCAATCCACCGGCCCCACTGGACGGCGCCGCGACCCGAATCGGAAGATTGAGCGTCACCGTTCCCGTGCTCGCCCCCGAAGAGTCCGTCGCTTCAATCTGGAACGAGTCGGTCAAGGCCGCGTAAGTGCTTCGTGCCGTGTACGTGAACGCCCCCGACACCGGATCGAAGGCCAGTGTTCCCCCGACCGGGCCGGTCTTCAACCGGAGTGTGATCGGCTGACCTTCGACATCGATCAGCTGATTGCGGATGTTGCCGGAAATGACCGAACTGAGCACATCGGTCGACGTGAACGAAAGGTTCAGAAATCGCGGCGCATCGTTGATCGGAAGCACATTGAGCACCAGCGTCGTCGTGCTGCTGGCACCGCCAGCATCGGTCGCCTGAATCGTCAGCGTCGTTTGGCCGAAGGCATCCGCGGCAGGGTTGAGGTCGAGTAGCCCGCCCGCCATGACTGGTAGCGAAGCGAACAGATCGGGGTTGGTGTTCCCCACAACGGCGTACGTGAGCGAACTGTCAGGCGTCTCGACGTCGCTGAACCCGGCTCGCAAATCGACCATCGCGCCGCTCTCATCTTCCAGGAGCGTGAAGGTGGGAAGGCCGACGGCCTGAACCGGGTCGTTCACGGCCCGGACGAACAGCATCGAGTGCTGGACCAGTGAGGTCGCGCCATCGCTCACCGTGAACGACAGTTCGACCGGTCCACCAAACGCATTGAGCGCCGGCGTGATCCTCAGGATTCGCGCCGATCCAGTTCCCGTCACGACCAGATTTGCGTCTGAAACGATCGACTGGTTGTTCGATGTGACCGAGATAACCAGCGACGAAAGCGGTGTGTCGACGTCTCCTACGGAAAACGCGATGTCGTCGGGCGTATCTTCGTCGATGCGAATGATCGGTGGCAGACGAAGCGTGGGCGTGTCGTCCACCGGAGTCACGGTGAGCGTGAACGTCCGCTGCGACGAGGCCGATCCATCGCTTGCGAATAGCGTGATCGTCACCGGTCCCCCGAATGCATCGGGCGGCGGGGTGATGCGAATCGTTCTCCTCGCGCCCGATCCATGCAGCTCGATCGCGGATTCCGGGACCAGCGTGTTGTCGTTCGACAGGGCGGTGATGACGACGTCCCTCGTCCTGCCATCGACATCGGCCACGGTGAACTCAATTGCCCTCGTGGAGGAATCTTCGCTGATGACTTGATCGGCAATCTCGCTAATGGTCGGCGCGTCGTTGACGGCCGTCACGCTGATTGTCACGACGTTTGTCGCGGTGTTTCCCGTCGAATCCGTCGCACGCACAGTCACCAGTGCGGTCCCGGACAGGTCGCTCCCCGGGCGGTACAGGAGTTGTCCTGTATTGGCATCGAGCGCGATCGAAGCAAACAGGCTGGGGTTGCTGTTGCCGACCAGCACGTAACGGAGCGTGTCGCCACTGATCAGATCCGGGTCGGTGAATCCAGACGCCACGTCGACGGAAGTCTGCCCCGCATCTTCGTTGACGGAACTCGACAGAATTCCGTTCGGGAGAACGGGGTCAGGCTGGGATGTCACGTTGATCGTGACGGTCACCGGGGCCGAGTTGGTCAGGCCGTCCGTCGCGTAGTAGGTAAAACTGTCGCTTCCGAAGAAGTTGGCCGTGGGCGTGTACCGCACGATCCCGTTCGCAAGCAGGTCAAAGCGCTCGGCATGACTTGGACCGGAAACCAGCACCGCCCGTAGCGAAGTGCCGTTCGCATCGGAATCGTTGCTCAGCACACTGGGCCGAATGTCTGTCGTTCCGAAGGTGACGAAGCGATCGGATTGCGAGAGATAGTCGGCTCGGATCCAGCTTTCGGAACGCGCCACGCGAGAGATTCGAACTTCGTCGAGGGCCCCCGCAAACTTTTTGTCCACGAGATCTTCGTCCCCACCCAGCGCGGCAGCATTGGAATTGGTGTTGGGCAACGCCGTCGCATCGAACGCGACGGCCCCGGTTCTCACCAGCACGCCGTTGCGATAGATCGAGACCGTGTCTCCGGCATAGTCGATCACTGCGGTGATCTGCTGCCATTGCCCGGCCACGATGACACCCGCCGACGTCGCCAGCGAGCGGAACGTTTCTGTGTCGGTACTGCGACCTCCTGCGGTGATGCTGCCCCCACTGTCGAGAGACAGCAACGCCCGCGAGGAGTCGATTCGCTGCGTGACGGGCGACTCGTTTCGTGACAGGGCAATCAGATCGACCGGTCCGGTGGGCAGCGCATCGGGATTGACCCACACCGAAAGCGTGACGCGCTGGGCTCCGTTGATGTAGTTGCGGTTCCCGGCCAGTTCGAGCGTATCGTTCACCCCGTCGAATCCCCGGCCCAGCCCCACGGCGCCGACGATCTCCGCCAGCCCTTGTGCACCGGTGCCCTCGTTCGCGCCAGCCGTGCTGTCGCCCAGCAATGTTCCCGCCGTATCCATGTGGTAGACGGCGCCGTAGCCATTGGTCCAGACCGAACTCGGCGACTCGCCCGCGGTCGCCAGCGGGTTGCCGTAATACATCCAGATCGCGGAACTGCTGTTGCTCGAAATCGACGAAACCCGCACCCAGACCAGCGACGTCCCGCCTGGGTTCCAACTGGCAATGTCATATGCGAGGGCATTGCCGCCGGAATCGACAAATCGCAGATCCTGCCCATTCGCCTGGACAAGGCGGTAGTCGATCCGCGAGGGATCGAGCCTGAGCAGCACGGGAAAGTTGGTCAGGGTCTCGGTCGTGACGGTGTTCTGGAACGACAGGCGACTGCGGGCCTGCCAGTCGTTGTTCCACCACCCGGCGGGCGTTTGCGGGGAACTATCCTCGGCGACTGTGATCGTGTCGGGAACGGCGACCGGTGCCGTGTTCGTGACGGTCACGGTGAATGCGGTACTGGTTTGCGCCGCGCCATCCGTCACGGTGAGCGTGATCGTCGCCGTACCGGTCACGTTCGCGTTGGGACGGAGAGAGACGCTGCGCGTCGCTCCGGTTCCCACAACAGCGATGGCGCTATTCGCCACGAGAGACTGATCCGACGACGTCGCAGTGACAATCAACGCTGAGGCCGGCGAATCGACATCGCCAAGGGTGACCGTCCAGGGGCCCGCGGGGTTCGTGTGCGAAATGGTCTGATTGGCGATCGACGAGATCGTCGGAGCATCATTCACCGGCGTCACGGTCACCGTGAACGTCGACTGCGCCGTGGCGGAACCATCACTCACGGTCAGGGTAATCGTGACCGGACCTCCCGACTGATTCGCCGCCGGAGACACCTGCACATCATAGGACCGCGAGTTGGCACCGGTGCCGGTGATCGTGAGCCTGACGTTTTCCGACGGGATGACTCGCCCATCGCTGGTGGTGGCCGTCACGACCAGCGAGCTGCCCGGGGAATCAAGATCGCTGACGGTGAACGACTGGATCGCGGTGGTGCCATCTTCGGCGATCGTCTGATTGGCCACGGACGTGATGCTCGGCGCATCGTTGGATGCCGTCACGTTGAGCGTCACGGTCACCGGTGCAGACGCGGTCGTCCCGTTCGAGGCCCGATAGGTGAAGCTGTCCGTCCCGAAGAAGTTGCTCGTGGGCGTGTACAGGAAATTGCCGTTGGCCCCGAGCGTAAGCGTTCCGTTGGTCGGGCCGGTGACGAGTACCGCCGTCAGATCGAGCCCAATGGGGTCGCCATCGTTGGTTAGGACTCCAGGGACCCGTTCGGCCGTCGCGTACGAGACAAAACTACCCGTCAGCGTTAGAGCCTCTGCCCGAACCCAGCTTTGCGACCGGGCCGTGGTGGACAGGCGGGCCTCGTCCATCAGCCCGTCGAAGTACCACGAACCTCCATCGTCCTGTGACCCAAGAAAGGCCGAGTTCGAATTGGTGTTGGGCGTCGTTCCGGCCGTGAACGTCACATTGACCGTCCCGAGCAGATCACCATTTCGGTACTGGGAGACCGTCCCGGCCTGATAGTTGATCACGGTGGTGAATAGCTGCCATGCCCCTGACGTCGCTGCGGTTCCAGATTGAATGCCCTGCGTCGTTCCGCCGTCAGATCCTCGGGCATAGGTCCGGACAGTGTTACCCGACAGAGTCAATTGCGCGCGAGATTCGCCCGTGGGCGAGCTTCCATCTCCCGCAAAAATCGAGAACCCCATCAGGCTGCGATCGCCCAGCACCGTATCCGGACGCGCGAGGACCGAGAGCGTCGCCGCGGTGACGCCGTTCAGCCACGGCCGAGAGGTCCCCAGAGAGATCCGGTCGTTGGTTCCATCGAAACTTCGCGCCCCGCCCACTCGGCCCGTCGTCGCGGTCGTTTCAAAGTTCGTCCCGTTGAACCCATTGCTCGAGGAATCGCGAATCGTCGACCCGGTATCGTCCAGGTGGTAAACGGCCCGATACCCATTCGACCACACCGCCGACCCGTTACTTCCCACTGCCGCGGCACTATTGCCGTAATACATCGTGATCGATTCGGTCGTGCTGCCGGCCGTGATGGTCGGCACCCGCACCCAGATCGTGCTGGTGCCTGTGCTGTTCCACGTGGCAATTTCATAGGCCAGCGTGTTCCCCCCGGCATCGACGAACCGCAGGTCATCGCCGTTCGATTTCACCCGGCTGTAGTCGAACGTGGCGACGTCCAGAGTTACCAGAACCGGGAAATTCGTCAGCGTCTCGGTGGCCGCCGCGTTGTTGAACGTCAACCGCTGGCGATGAGCCCAATCGGTGTTCCACCACCCCACGGCCGAGTTCAGCGATCCATCTTCCGCGACGGTGTAACTGTCGGCCGTGGTGGTCGGCGCGGCCAGCGTCACAGTCACCTGGAAAGTGGTCTGCGCCGTGGTCGTCCCATCACTCACGGTGAGTGTGATCGTCGCCGGACCGAGCACCGCGCCCGGCGTGGAACTCACGGTCACGGTGCGATTGGCCCCGCTCCCGCCCAACACGATTCTCGAGTTGCCGATCTTCGACTGATCGCTCGACGTGGCCGTCACCACGAGCGACCCCGCGGCCGTTTCCACATCGCCCACCGTAAACGCGAGGGCGGCCGTCGACTGGTTGCGCGGCAGCGTCACATCGGCCACCGATGTGATGGTCGGCGCGGAGTTGCTCGGGGCGACCGTCACGGTAAACGTCGCATCGACGAACTGCCCATCGCCATCCGTCGCCCGCACCGTGATCGTGTCGGCCCCCACTTGCAGCGGATCGAAGTCGAGCCACAACGTCCCCGAGGCCTGGTCGACAAACACCGCCCGGTACAACGCCGGATTGGCCAGACTCGGCACCGTGTAGACCAGCCCATTCGGACCCGACTCGAGATCGCTGAATCGCCCGGCCAGGGTCACTGTCGTGGGGCCAGCACCCTGGGTGACGCTGACGTTCGGCAGGCCGGTAGTCGTTGGTGCCGAGCCATTTCCCGGCAGATTGACGAGGAACAGGTCGTCGCCAAACGGAACGGAGTGGAACAGGTGCCCGGCATCGGAGCCAGACAGCGTCGACGTCCGGATCTTGTTCGACTGATCCACGGCCCAGTACATCACATCGCGACGAGGATCGATGGTGATCGCCGCTGCTCTCCCCTCGCCCGAGACCAGCGTCGTCAGCCCGCTGCCATCAATGTTGATCCTCCGGACCGCGTCGTTGTTGTAGTCGGTGAAGTACAACTGCCCCGCCACGTCATCGACGGCAAGCGAATGCACATCCCCCAACCCCGTGGCCAGCGTCATCGTTCCACCACCTGCCAGGTCAGATCGGTAGAGCGAACCCCCATCGCTATAGAACAGGTACCCCAGGCCTTCAGAGATCGTCAGCGCATTCGGGGCATTCAGTGTGGCGATCGTCGTATCGCCAGACCCATCCAGATTCATCCGCCCGACCGTATCACTGTCGATGTTCGTGTAGAACAAATGGCCGTTCCGCGAGTCGATCGCCAATGACCCAATCTCGCCGGAAGCCACGGTGAAGATCGTGGTGCCTCCCGAACCATCCAGCCCCACGCGGCGAATCCGATTGGGTGTTTCATCGACGTAGTAAATCTGCCCAGTGCGGCTGTCGATCGCCGCGGCATGGCTGGAGGCCAGTCCCGAAAGCAGCGTCTGCTGGTCGGTCCCGTCGAGATCCCCCCGTTCCAGCGTCATCGCGGTCCGGTCGACCCAGTAGAGCTTGTTCCAGGCCGGAGCCGCTGCCACCGACTTCGCGAACTCCGACGTCCCCGTCCCTGAGACCGTCGCCGTCGCAGTGAGCGCCTGGTTGATGCCTACCACCGCGGAGACCGAAGCGTTGAATGTCGCTACGCCATACCCGTTCGTCGTGACGCTCGTACTCCCCAGGTGCACGCTCGCCTGCGGATTCGTCGCCGACCCCACGGTACTCGCCGCATAGAAATCCACCGTCACCGCCGTATTGGCCGCACCGGTGTATGTGCCCCGAATCGTCGTGCTCGACGCACCGGGAACCGCGTCCATCAACACCGGCGTATTGAGCCGCCCATTGGGGCCGCTATCAGCGTCTCCAAAATCATTCGCCGTGCTGCTGTCCGCCCCGAGGTCAATCCCCAAGCCGCTATTGGCGAAGATGCTGTTCCCGCGGACAGACACCCCCGTGATCGTGTTGATGTCCGACAGCGACACCCCCCGGCCGCCGTTCGAGGCGATCCTGTTCCCCTGCCCTGTCGCTGCTCCCCCCAGCGTATTCGCCCCGGCCGCTCCCTCGAACGACACGCCATCACCCGTGTTCCCCAGCGCCGTTTCTGATGCACTCAGACCAATCCAGTTCCCGTAAATGCTGTTCGATGCGGAACGCACGCTGATCCCGTCATCGCCATTCCCCGCAATAATGTTGCGCTCCGTGGCCGTCGTGCCGCCAATCGTGTTTCCGTTCGAGCCATCGACAATCGCGATCCCGTCCTGCGTGTTCGCGTAGGCCCCGGTCCCGGCCGAGTTCGTCCCGATCCAGTTGCCCTGAATCGTGTGGCCCCCCGATCCACCCAGCACGATCCCATGACCGGTGAACCCGCTGATGATCAACCCCTTCACGGTCGACCCCGAGCCAGCCAGCGTCAGCCCGTTCCCGGTAACCCCCGCCCCATCCAGCGTGATCAGCGGCGTCCCCGCATACCCCGGCTGCGTCGTGGCATCGATGATCACCGAGCCAAGGATCGTGGGCAGTTCCGAATCGAGCGTCAGAGTTGTCGCCCCGGACCCAATCGAGAACTCGATCGTGTTGGTGCCTGGCAACAGGTTCGCCGCCGCGATCATCGCCCGTAAAGAAGTGAGCGTGTTGTCGGCCGTGGTCGTCACGGTGAACAGCGCCAGCAGCCCATGCCAGTCTTCGACCGAGTCGGTCGTCGCCAGCGTCGCCGTCTCAATCCCCCCCCGCTCGTACTCCAGCGTCCAGTCGCCCCCCAGCGCCTCCGCCCCCGTGTTGTTCTCGCTCGCCGCAACATCGGCACCAGTCGTTTCGGAAACCGCCCCCAGCCAGTCCCGGCCCGCCTGCGTCTGGGCCATGTCGCACGAGTAGAACAGAATATCCGCCGTCTCCGTGAGACCGGCCTGCCAACCGGCAAACCGACTGACATCCGACGACGCATTCCCAAACAGCAGCCACTCGCCCCCAAACCGGACCGTTCGCTCCGTTCCATGCACGAGCAGATGGACCGCGTCATACCGCTCGCGACCATCCAGCGCCGTCGACACGGTCGCCAGTCCATCGTCCTGGTCCAGAACCAGAATGTCGCGCGAGCTCTCCTCGCCCGAGGCAGCCGCCTGCCCAGACTCCTGCAGCGCACTCAACAGTTCGTCAAAGTTTTCAATCCCCCGTTCAATGACGACCAGTTCCCGAGCCGACTCGGGTTCCTGCTCGGCCCGATCCTGCGATTCGAGCGAAATCGTCGCCACCGCCGCGGATTCCGGGAACAACGGCAAACCCGCGTCGACAGGCAGGTTCGCGTCATCGATCGCGCCTGCGGGAACGGCATTGAGCAGAATGCGCCGTTCCAGGGTGCACAGGTCGAGCGGCCTGGCCTGTTGCGACAGCGCGACCTGCTGACGTTCCAGGAACGCCAGTCCGTCGAGCTGCGTCACGATCGCTTGCGAAACGCGATCCGCCAGTTGTCGCCAGGGAGAAAGCATCTCGGCCAATCAGGGGGATGGATGGTCACCTCTCGGTCACATCCCTGACCCTGAACACCGCGCCGCCGGGGCCCTCCCGCAGCCAGCACGACTCCGCACCAATCCATTCAGTCGGACGCCTCTGCCCGACCGCTTCAGTTTCGGCCACCGTTTCTCTTTCCCCAGAGCTCCGTTTCGTTGACCGTGCCGGTTGTAGGACGCCGGGGGGGAGCCGCAGCCAAGTCGGCGTCTTCGTCACGGCCGCAAGCGTCCGCGCTGATGATCGACTGCACACGACCGGCACACGCGGATCGTCCGGCGCGGCGATCACAACCGACAGTTCGTTCGCGCCAGTTGAGAACTCCGCTCTTGGTGACATCAATCTGTTGGACCGCTTCCGCCGAAGGAGAGAGAAGCGAATCCCCGGTGGGGACAAGCCGACCGGGTCCATCCTGCGCATGAGGCGTGGGGGACCCGGACCGCCGATCACGGATTGATTGGCGTCAAAACGCCCAGCAGGGCGCCGCGAAGGGAGTCCGGTCCGGTTTCAACGGAATGGACCCGTCCCATGGTGTGGGGCCACAGATTCACACGGATGAGCCTCCTCGCGGCTGCGGTGGGCGCCCCTTGGGCCAGTAGCCTGTGGTCCGAGGGAGCGATCGCGCAGTCTCCGACCGCGCCACAAGCGGCCTCGCGCCCTCCGGTCGCCGCCAATCAGGCCCGCAAGATCGTCCGGACCGCCGGCACTCAGCGTCCTGTCGCGCCCCTCTACGAAGCACTGCCCGACCCCGCCGCACCCGCACCAGCCGCAGTAGCCCCCACACGGGATGGTTCCCCCTTGGGAACGCCCGTCGTCACGCCCCCGGCCGTCGAACGCGGACCGGCAATCCGACCCGCCCAGCCCCAGGTGGCGGTCTCCCCCACAGCCGACGTGCCCGCTGCTCCCGCGCCCTTCGCTCTGCGAATTCGGTCACAGGCCGAGGCCTCTCCCACCGAGCCAAACACGTCAGTCACCGGCTCGCTCAAGTTCGACCTCCCGGAAAAACGCGTCGCCGGTCCGGTCTTCGTTCCCGCACCAGCCGATCCACTGTCAACGCCACAGACCGAGACCAACACGCCACCCGCGTTACCTGCACCCGAGATGACCGCCCCGGAACCCGCGCCGGCGCTCGACTCCACCGCCCCCTCCGACGTGTCCACCCTCCCCGGCCCAGCCCTCGACGAAGGTCTGCTCACCGGTCCACCTGCCTGCGAGACCGCCGCCGATGTCGCGCCGTTCTGGCATCGCACACTGCAGCCCCACGCGACCGATGTCACGCCCTGTGTGACGATCGACACCCCCCTGCCGCCCGGTTTCACACCCTGGTGGCAGGACCATCTTGCTCAGTCCTGCCGCGTCCGGTCGTCTCCGTTCACGGTCGATGTCGATTCGCTCGTCGTCGCCGCCCTGCAGCATTCGCCCTACGTCATCGCCGTCGGCACCGAACCGCAGATTCGCCAGACGGCCATCTGCGAGGAAGTCGCCGCCTTCGACTGGCGCGCCTTCGTCGAAACCAAGTACGACGACCTCAGCGACCCCGTCGGCAACTTGCTCACCACCGGCGGTTCGCCCCGCTATCGCGACAACCACTTCACCAACAACGCGGGCGTCCGTCGCAAGAACGAAATCGGGGGCGAGTTCAAAGCCCAGCAGCGCATTGGCTACCAGGATACGAACTCTCGCTTCTTCGTCCCCACCCAACAGGGCACGGCCCGCCTCGAACTCAACTACACCCAGCCGCTGCTCAATGGGTCCGGCCTCGCCTACAACCAGAGCCGGATCGTCCTCGCGTCGATCGATACCGAAATCGCCGGCCAGGAGTCCGCCCGGCAGCTTCAGGAACATCTGCTCAAGGTGACCCAGACCTACTGGGAACTCTACCGCGCCCGCTGCGTCTTCCTGCAGAAACAGAAACTGCTTGACAGTGCGGCCACCATCGAAGACACGCTGGTCGCGCGGCAAGAAGTCGATGTCCTCGAACGACAGGTGCTTCGCGCCAAAGCCGCGCTCGCCTCCCGTCGATCCGCGATGGCCCGGGCCGACACCGAAATCCGCAACGCCGAATCGCGACTGCGGCTGCTCGTCAACTCGCCCCGCATGCTCGAGACCAGCCAGCTCGAACTGCTCCCCGCCGATATGCCGCCCACCATGCATATCGACCTCAGCGTCACCGGTTCGCTCCAGACCGCTCTCGTCAACCGCCCCGATATCGGCGAAGCGATTCAGCGCGTCAAAGCGACCGGCGTCCGGCTCGGCGTCGCCCGGCAGGACCTGCTCCCCAAACTCGATCTCATCCTTAGCACCTACGTCGCCGGGTTGATGGGCGAAAGTGAAGTCGGCCAGGCCTGGGTCAATCAATTCAACCAGGGCGAACCCGGCTACACCGTCGGCATGCTGTTTGAGATGCCGCTGGGAAATCGTGCCGCCGGCGCCCGGATGACTCGTCGCGAACTCGAAATGCGCAAGTCGCTTGCCGAGTTCCGCAACACCGTCGAGACCGGTCTCACCGAAGTCGAACTCGCGCTGCGGGAAGCGGAAACCTCGTACCAGGAGATGCTCAGCCGATATCAGTCCATGCTCGCGGCCGAACGGGAGTCGCTCTATCTCCTCGAACGTTGGAAAGTCCTCCCCGACGCCGACCGTTCCAGTGTGCTCCTGCTGGAAGACCTGCTCGATTCCCAGGAACGTCTCGCCACAGAAGAGGCCGCCTTCGTGACCTCCCAGGTGACCTATGTCCTTGCCCTCGCCGACCTCAAACGCGTCATGGGCGTGTTGATCTCCACCCAGATCATCACTCCCTCCGCATTCGTCTCCACCGCGGGCGATTCCGACCCGGCCGGCGAAGACGAAGAAGTGGTCCGACCGCCCCAGCCAGACGACGAACCCGATCGCACGGCCGAAGAACAACCGCTCCCCCCACAACTCGGCCGACGGACCGGGACAAGCTCCGCTCAAGACGCCGATTCGTCAGACACCAAGGTTCAGCGCACCAGCGCATCCAGCCCCCAGATGGTCCGCAATCCCAACTCGAACAAGCGTCTCCAGACCGAAGTTCCCGAAGCCGCCCCGGGCAAATCCCCCCGTCGCAAACCAAACACACCCTGACCGCCTATGAAAAGAATAGTGGGATAGGCTTCCAGCCTGTCATCTCCTCTCCAGAAAACGTGGGTTTCAAAAAGTGATGAAAACGCGGGTGGCCCGACCACCTGGTGGTCGGGTCGCGCAGCGACAGGAAGCCGCGCCTTCCACGTCCAACCCCAGCGTGCTACGTCCAACCCCAGCATGCCACTGACTCCCCCGTGTGCCACTGGCTCCGCCAGTGCGAGTCCTCCCCCAAACGACGACCTCTGTCAAAGCCAGCAGCACACAACGACCCAATTCAAAATCGAACCGCAAGCAAACCCCCGATCAAAATCCGCGACCCCCAACATCACCCGGCTCTCCACAACCTCCCCATGTCACACCTCCGGCTAGCATCGACCTCCGCCTCATCCGCTGAGGTCGACCTGCGCGCCGTGTCCGACGACGACCTGCGAACCGCCTGGACAGCCCACATCCATCGCGCCGCCGCACCCCCCGGCCAGACCACAAAGCCCCGCTCGATTGAGACCGGGCTCAACTTCGCCGCCGAAGCGATTCGCCGCACCCTCGGACTCGAGCTCTACCCGCAGCAGCGTGCCGCCGCCCGCGCCCTCATCCACGGCCGGCTCGTCGAACTCGAAACCGGCGAAGGCAAGACCGTGGTCGCCTCAGCCGCCGCGATCGCCCTCGCCCCCACGCGCCACGCGACGCACGTCATCACCTCGAATCAATACCTCGCCCAGCGCGATGCCACGCTCCTCTCGCCCGCCTATCGCCTGCTCGGCCTCTCCGTCGCCGTGCTGCCTTCGGGGCCAGACCTCGCCGCCAAGCGCCCCGCATATTCCGCCGACATCCTCTACGCCACCCTCCCCGAACTTGGCTTCGACCTGCTTCGCGACGAGTACCACCGTCGCTCCCAACCTCCCGTCGCTCTGGGGACCGCAACGCTGAACCGCCTGACAGGCCAGACCGACTCCCTGTCTTCAGCCGGTCAAAATCCTCTCCCGCCACCCGACCTGGCAATCGTCGACGAAGCCGATCATGTCCTTCTCGACGAAGCCATCTCGCCCCTGGTGCTGGCGGGCGAGCCAGGCCTCGCCTTCGATGCGCCGGTCGCCCTCGCCGCCCACCGCCTCGCCGTCTCTCTCACCATCCCCCGCGATTTCACGTTTGACCCCGCCACCAGTTCCGTTGCCTTGACCGCCGCGGGACGCGACCGCGTCTCGCAGGCCCGGCCTCATGGGGAACGCTTTCTCCGTCCCTGGCCCGACTACGTCACTCAGGCGCTCTACGCCGCCTGCTGCCTTCGACGGGACGAACACTACCTCGTCGAAGGAGAAGACGTCGTCCTGCTCGATCGTGGGACCGGCCGCCGACTCTCAGGTCACCGCTGGCAGGATGGCCTCCACCTCGCCGTCCTGATTCGCGAGCAGCGTCCTCCCCGCGGCGACGGTCGCGCCCTCGCCAGCATCAGCCGCCCCGCGCTGCTGTCGCGCTATCGTCAGGTCCTCGGCCTGACAGGCACCGCCAGTTCCGCCGCAAACGAGTTTCGCTCCCTGTACGGGCTGCAGGTGGAAGTGATCCCACCGCATGTCGCCTGTCGTCGGCAGGTCGAACCGCAGCGCGTCTTCGCGACGACCGCCGCCAAAGAGATCGCACTCGTGGATGACATCGCTCCTCGTCATCAGCGTGGGCAACCAGTCCTCGTGGGGGCACGCACGATCGACTCCGCCGAGCGGATCGCCCAGGCCATTGCCAATCGCGGACTCGCCTGTGAACTGCTGACCGGACGCGACGAAGCCCGCGAAGCCGAAATCATCGCCCGTGCCGGTCTCTGCGGGGCGATCACCGTGGCCACCAACGTCGCCGGACGCGGCACCGATATTCGTCTCGACTCACGCGCGCTGGCTGCGGGCGGGCTGCATGTCCTTGTCGCAGAAAGGCAGCAGTCCGCCCGCATCGACCGGCAGTTCATCGGCCGTGCCGCCCGCCAGGGGCAACCCGGTTCAGCACAGTTCTATGTCTCGGCCGAAG
Source organism: Planctomycetaceae bacterium (assembly GCA_027489895.1). Taxonomy (GTDB): domain Bacteria; phylum Planctomycetota; class Planctomycetia; order Planctomycetales; family Planctomycetaceae; genus JAIXZD01. The sequence continues at coordinate 5,753 of JAIXZD010000040.1, read as the reverse complement.
ACTGGCTCCTCACGCAGTTCGCCCCGCGCCTCGCCGCTTGGATCGCCCATCGCGCGGAGCCTGCGGGCGAACTCGCCCCCTCCCGTGCCTCGGCACTCACCGCTTCGATCCAACAGATTCAGAACCGGGCCGAAACGCTCTCCGCCCGAGCACGCCACGAACTGTTCGCGGCCGATCGCGCCCGCCGCGAATTGACCAAAACCCTGCCCACCGGCTTCCGGCACCTCCCGGATCGCCGACCACCGTATTCTCTCCACGCTTCGTCCGGAGTCTGAACGATGCCCCCAACCTGTCGCGTCTGTGTTGCGGTGCTGGCTCTGCTGGTCGCCGCTCAGGCCCACGCCGCACCGCCGGTCGAAGGGTTCCTCGAACCCTACAAAACCATCGATGTCGCCGCTTCCGAATCCGGCATCATCGACGTTATGGAAGTCATCGAAGGCCAGACCGTCAAGAAAGGTCAGGCGCTCGCTCAGCTCGACCAGGACGTCCACAAGGCCGCCGTGGAGATCGCCCGACGCTCCGCCGACGCGCGGGGTCAGCTCAACGGAGCCCAGTCCGAACTGAATCTCGCCAGCTCCCGATTGAAGAAGCTGCAGTTGCTGCGGCAGAAGGACCACGCCACCCCCGAAGAGATCAATCGAGCGGAACTCGATGTCGCCACTGCGGAAGCTCGCCTGCTGATCGCCAAAGAGACGCTCGATATCCGCTCGGCCGAGTTCGAACGCTACCGCATCCAATTGGAACGCCGCACCGTCCGGTCCCCGATTGATGGAATCGTTATGGTCGTCCATCGCGATGTGGGTGAGTATGTCAGCCCCAACGAACCCGTCGTCGCGTCTGTCGTGCAGCTCGATCCACTGATCGCCACCTTCTCCATTCCCGTCACCACCATCTCCGGCATCGAGCCGCGCCAGAAGCTGTCGCTGCAGGTCTCCTCCACCGGGCAAACCATCGAGGGACTCGTCGACTACATCGCGCCAGTCACGAATCCTCAGACCGGAACAGTGACCGTGAAAGTCCGCGTCCCGAACCCCAACGGCAAACTCCGCAGCGGCGAGAAATGCCTCTTCGCCGGCCTCGCCCCAACCCCGACGTCCACACCACAGAGAACATCCAAAACGTCGGCCTCCACAACGCCTGCGGCCACATCAACCACACCGGCCAAGCCCACCGTCCCGGTCAAACCGGTGTCCGATCGCACCTCCACTCCCGCCCAGCCGGCCCTCACCGTCCCTTCCGCGAATCCCGCTCCCGCCAGCGTGCCAGCGGCAAAAGCCCCGGCCCTGTCTCCCCCAGCCCCGACTCCACCGGCTCTCCCGAGTCCCTCGCGCCCCGAGTAATCAGGCCCCCTTCACCGTGTGCCACTGGCTTCGCCAGTGCTCCTCGTTCTCAAGAGAACTCACTCGGGCCAATCCAGTGGCACACGCGGATACGGAAGACTCGTTGTTCATCGTCGGGCCGTTAACGATCGCTCTCCGTCCCTCTCCCGCGTAACTCCAGTCAGGCCTCCCGCTTCCGCAGCATGGTCTCCGCGTCGACGATCACCGATACCCCGCTGCTCGCCCTTCGAGCCGACTTTCTCCTGCGCTGGCAGGTGGAACCAGTCGCGATCGAGTCGGCCCAGCCGTTCCTCGACCAGCTGCGAGTCCATCTCGCCGCCGACTGGCTCGCAGTCCTCTCGGGGGAAGAGGTTCGCGCCGTCTCGACGACTCCCCGTCACGCCCGTGCGGTTCCCGCACTCACGCTCTGTCCGCCCTGGACCGACGGCACGCTGTCCCGCACCGCCGCCTTCGAATGGTCGCTGCCAGACTCCCACACGGGCGAACACTGGCGAGCCGTCCGATTGCCGGGCACCTCCACGACCTCAGTGGATCGACCAGCCGAAATCCACTGGCTGCTCGCCATCTGGAAGTATCGCGACGGGGCCGCCCCCACTCCCCGCGTCTCACTCGTCGCCGGAGTCGTCTGCGTCGACCAGACCGCCCCGCTCCATCGCGCCGCCCCCACGCCCGACCAGGCCCTCACCCTGCTCCTCTGGGCCGCAGGTCGCTTCCAACAGGTCGCTTCCCCTTTCCCCACGCAAACAACTCCCGCGATTTCGTCCTCACGGGCGCAATCCGAATCGATCGCGACGAACAACGACATCCCCGCCGAGTCACCCCTCACCGGGGAGCTAGCCGCCCTGCTCGAACTGACTCAGTTCATCCAGTCGGCTCCCTCCGCTGCCGTCGCCGCACAACTACTCGCCGCCCACCTCTTCGAGTACCTCGACTGTAGCTCGACCTGGACCGCCCTCGCCGACGACGATCGCGCACCCCACCTGTTCGACGCCGACGGCCCCCTCGCCAGCCCCACCCCGGAACTCCTTTCCGCCATCGAAGAGACCCGCCTCCGCGAAACGCTTGCGCAGGTCGAACCCGAAGAGGCCTCACCCCCGCCCGCCTCCTTGTGCCTGCGCCGATTCGCTGCCTCAACGAACTCCCGTCTGATCTCCCTCGCCGTTCCGCTGCCAAACCAGCCCTCCAGCGTCGTGCTCCTGCTCGGCTGGCCCAATACCACAGACACTCTCCCCAAAAGCGACCGCGCCGCACGCTTCCTCGCCGCCGCCGCCGAACCTGTCGCCGCCGCACTCGCACTCGTCCGCACCGCGCACCAGCCCTGGACCGCACGCCTGTGGACGGGGCTCTCACGCCGCGCAGCGGCCCGACCGGTCCGCCTCGCCATCGGCCTGCTCATGCTGCTCGCCGCGATACTCGCCATTCCTCTCCCCGATCCCGTTCACGCCCCGCTCGAACTCGAACCCTGCCAGAAGCGGTTTGTCGCCGCCCCGTTCGATGCTCGCCTCTCGAAAACCCTCGTCCGGGCAGGCGATCTCGTCACCCAAGGCCAACCCCTCGCGCTCTTTGACGATCGCGATCTGCTCACCGAACGCGAGGAAACGGCTGCCGCAATTCACAAGGCCGCCACCGAACGCGATGGCCACCTCGCCCAGCACGAAGCCGGTCTCGCCGAACTCGACCGCCTCGAAGTCGAACGCCTTTCCGCCCGGCACAATCTCCTCGCCTCCCGACTCAGCCGACTCGAGGTCCAAGCCCCACTCACAGGCCTCGTCGTCTCCGGCGATCTCGACCAATCGCTCGACGCCCCACTCAAAGCCGGCCAGGTTCTCTTCGAGATCGCCCCCCTCGACCGGCTCCGCGCGGAACTCCTCATTGCCGAGTCCGACCGCGCCCTCCTCTCCGAAGGCCTCGCCGTCGACGTGCGACTCGACAGCCTCTCCGACGAATCATTCCACGCCACCATCCTGCGAATTCGCCCCCGCGCCGAAGTCCGCCAGGACCAGTACGGTTTCATCGCCGAACTCGAACTGACCGACCCCCAGGGCCGCCTGCGCCCCGGCATGCGTGGCTTCGCCCGAATCCAGCAACCCTGGCGCCCCCTCGCCATCCGCCTCTTCCGAAAACCCTGGCAGACCTGGCAAGTCCGCGGAGGACTCTGAACTCCCCCAACCTGCCAAGGGTGCCACTGCTGGCTCGCCCAGAAGTGCGAGTGCGACCCGGCAAACCAAATCCGCACAACGTTCCCCACCTCAGCCTCCCATGCACCTGTCCGTCCCCACCAGCGACCCCTTCGACGCCCGGCCCGTCCTCCGCGCCGATCTGCAGGTCCGTGCCATCGGCCAAGGCTCCCACCGTCGCATCCGTCTGACCGACATCGCCAAACACGCCACCCACGAACTGGGACTGCGAGAATACGAGTTCGCCTCGCTCCTCGATGGCACCCGCACCCTCGGCGACGCCCTCTCCGCCTTCAGTCAGTCCCACCCGGCCACCGCCTTCGCTCGCCCCGAAGCCCTCCGCGTCTGCCAATGGCTCGCCGAAGCCGATCTGCTCGTCGCCGGTTCCCTTTCTCAGTCCGCCCCGGCCGCAGCGCCCCGCCTGAACCTCTTCTCGATGCGCTGGCCCCTCGTCACCGGCCCGAACTGGGCTGGACGATTGGAACCACTCCTGGGCTGGCTGTTTCATCCGACCGGCGTCGCGCTCTGGCTGGCCACGCTCCTCTCGGCCCTGCTGCTCGCGTTCCCCCAACGTGCCCGCCTAAGCGCCACGTTCGCCGACTGGTTCGTCCCCTCCAACTGGCTCGGCCTCGCGATCCTCTGGACCAGCCTCAAAATCCTCCACGAAGCCGGGCACGCCGTCGCCGCCTCCCGCGCCGGTACGCCCCCCCGCGAAGCCGGCGTGCTCATCCAGTTCCTCGCCCCCCTCGCCTATGTCGACCTCTCCGCCACCTGGCGCCTCGCCTCTCGTGGGCAGCGCATCATCACCGCGCTCGCCGGCCTCTATGTCGAGCTGTTCGTCGCCGCCATCGCCCTGATCGCCTGGTCCCTCACGACCAATCCGCACTGGAGTTGGTGGCTCGGCCAAATCGTCCTCCTCGCCGGCGTCAACTCGCTCCTGTTCAATCTGAATCCCCTCGCCCGCATGGATGGCTACTTCGTCCTCTCCGACCTCTGGGGCGAGCCGAATCTCGGTCCCCGTGGCCGATCCGATCTCGCCCGCCGCATCGCCCGCGTTCTCTTCGGACCACACAGCGACACCTGGCTCGGCCCCGCCCGAGAATCGTTCGCCATCGTCACCTTCGCACTCGCCTCCTGCCTCTGGTCACTACTCCTCATGGTGACGATCGTCACCGCCCTCGCCGCCTCGCTCCACGGTGGCGGCCTGGCCCTCGTGCTCGTCGGCCTCGCACTCACCCTCGGCCCTTCCGTAATCCAGACCGCGCATTGGTCTCGCCAGACACTCTTCCGTTCGCCAGCCGCCCTCGCCCGCGCCTCGGGCATCGGCCTGGCAGCCTGTGCATTCGCCACGCTCACGCTCTTCTGGGCCGGCAATCCGTTCGATCGACACGTCCCCTGCATCGTCGAGTTCCAGGACGGACAAGCCCTCCGCTCTCCCGAAGACGCCTTCGTCGACCAATTACTCGTCGACTCCGGTGACACCGTCGAAACCGGCGATCCCCTCGTCATTCTCCACTCGGAATCGCTCCTTCGCGATCGCGCCGAAGCCGCCGCGCGACTCGCCCAGTTCGAACTCCGCGAGCACCTCGCCCTCGAACGACAAGATTTGGGCGTCGCCAAAGTCTTCCACCGCGAAGCCGCCGCCGGAGCCAGTCACCTCGCCCGTCTCGACGAGCGCCTCGCCTCGCTCACGCTCCGCGCGCCGCGCTCAGGCGTCGTGGTGGCCGCGTCTCTCGCCGACCGTTTGGGCACCCTCGTCCCCACCGGCACCGAACTGCTCCTGATCGGCGACCCCGCCCGCAAACAACTGACCGCGCTCATCCCCGAAGCCGAGCTGGCCCGCCTGCCAGAGGCCAACGCACCCCTGACGTTTCAGCTCCACTCGACGAGTCACGGCACCACCCACGCAGGCGCCCTGCAGCCCAGAGCCTCCACCACGCTCGACTACCCCGCGCTCGGAGCACCGCTCGGCGGCCAGCTCCCGGTGAAACGCGACGACTCCCACTCCGAGTCCGCCCAATGGCAACTCGCCACCGCCCACGCCCGTCTCGAATGCCCGCTCGACGCCGCAACCTCCCGCCAACTCCACCTCGGCGAAACCGGCACCCTCTCCCTGGGCCCCGACCCCCGCCCGCTAGCCTCCCTCCTCCCCAACCCCCACCACTAACCCCCCGCCCCACACCCTCCCGCAACCAGCCCCCATCCCACGCTTGCGTACCTTTGACTTTTGACTTTT
>JAIXZD010000197.1 GCA_027489895.1 Planctomycetaceae bacterium | reverse complement strand
CCTGGGCCGTGCGTTGCCATACCAGCAGCCCCCGTGGGCTGACCCCCAGGTTGACCTGCGGATGCTCACGCGTCGCCCGCGCCACGCGAATCATGTACGCCTGGAGCGACTCCGCCACGGGACGCCGCGATACTTCGTCCTGCACGGCCGCCAGATCGGCCTGAGTCAAAATCGGCTCGGCCAGGTCGACCCGCTCATGCGTGCCGTCAATCGCCGATTGCAGCAGCAGCCGCTCCTCGTTCGCCTCCGGATAACCAATGGACAACTTCATCGCGAACCGGTCCAGCTGCGCCTCGGGCAGCGGATACGTTCCATGCTGCTCGCTTGGGTTCTGGGTAGCGATCACAAAAAACTGGGGCGACAGCGGATGCCGCTCCGCATCGACCGTCACCTGCCGCTCGGCCATCGCTTCCAGGAGCGCACTCTGCGTCCGCGGCGTCGCGCGATTGATCTCGTCCGTCAGCAGCACCTCGGAGAAGACCGGCCCCGGTCGAAACTCGAACGCCATCTCCTTCTGGTTGAGCACGTTGAAACCGGTGATATCGCTGGGCAGCAGGTCGGGCGTGCACTGCACCCGCGCAAACCGGCCCCCGAGAGCGACCGCAAGCGCCTTCGCCAGCGTCGTCTTCCCTAACCCCGGTTTGTCCTCAATCAACAGATGCCCTCGGGCGAACAGGCAGACCAGCACCTGCTCGATCACCGCCGGTTTTCCCTTCAGCACGCTGTTCAGGAACGCCCGCAACGCGGCAATCCGCTCCATCACCCGGTCCCGTTCCATCCCCGCACACCCTTTCCCAGCACCACAAAAAACTCACACCGCACAACCGCAATTCCCATCGGTTGGCCCGACCACCTGGTGGTCGGGTCGCGCCAGCGACAGGACGCCTCACCCTGCCCTCACGCCTACCAATTCGATTCGCTCCAGCCGCAACCCCTCCGCTTCAACTTTCCGGGGCGCGGCATAGACGGCATCCACCATTTGCCGACAGAGCCGCTCGACATCACGGTCTTCCGACGACGGCGCTGCGACGCCCTCCGGAGCAAATACCGACCAATCCACCAGCCGCGCAAACGTTGCCACGACGGTTACATCGGGTTGCACCCGCGCCGACCACCGGGCCAATGCTCCACCCGGCGTCTCCCCCGGAGCGCGTGTCACGCCCACTCGCCGCAGTCGACGTTCCACCAGTCGCCACGTCTCCGACACGCGTTTTCGGGCATCACGCGCCGGCCACCAGCGCCACACCCACAGCCTCAACCGATCACTCCATGCCGCTCGAGTCCACCAGACCAGCCCCATCGCAACGACAATCGCCAGCGACGTCCACTTGCGGGCCACGATCCGTTGCCCGACCGCCCAGAGCCCCGCCAGCACGCGGTCCAGATAGGTCGGCGGCGGCCCCAACACCTCGTACCCAGGTGTCGCCTCGACCGTTAGCCAGGTCTGCCCGTTGAGATAGACCTCGGCCCACACATGGGCATCGGCCCCCACCACCGGCGTATGCAGTCGCAATGCGTCGTACCGGGCTGGTGATGCGTAGAACCCCCCTACCAGGCGCGTCGAGTACCCCAGTGCCCGCAGCATCACCGCCGCCGCGGTCGCGAACTGGTAGCTTGGCCCGCGCTTCGCCTCGAACAGAAAGTGAACTACCGGTGTCGCGTCTGTCGGAGTCCTCGCGTCCGCATCCAGCGTGTACTCTTCTCGCAGGTGCCGCGTCACGGCTTCAATCTGCCGCCAGCCTCTGGGAACGCTGCCCGCCCATTTCACGGCCAGCGCCCTGATCCGTTCGATCTCGGCTCCCTCCGGCAACCTGGTCACTTCCGGAACCGACAACCCCCAGATGGTCTGAGACCGTAGCAGCCGCGAGTCTGCCGGTTGCGATTTCACATGAATCGCCGTCAGCTCGGGCAACTCCCTCCGGACCATTCGCACCAGTCCATCGCCCACCCACTCAAACAGCCCGGGGTCTTCCAGCCGGTCGATATGAATTCCCCGCACGTGAGCCGGCAGAGGAATTCGCGTCCCCTTCAGCTTGATCACCTTGACGGCATGGTTCTCGGCCGCGCCATAGATTTCTAAAGCACGCGCTGGAGACAGATTCAGCCACGGCCGTCCCGCAATCGTTTCGATCTTGAGCGGCCCGGCCCAGCGCGGCGCTTCGGCGGGGACCGCCTGCCATACCTCGCCATCAAAAATGTCGAACAGCTCCATTCGCAGATGGATCGGAGTCCTCCCCTTCACGTAAAACAGCGCGTCGCTGTTCAGGCTTTCCAGCTTCGCCGTGGAACGTTTCGCACCGCCACGCTTCGTCGAAAACTCTCGATGTGCAATCTGGGACTTCACCATCCGCTGCTCTTTTAGCGCGGAGAGATCCGGCGGTAGAGAAATCGCCCGGTCGAACTTCGTGTTGCGGGCCGGCTCGTCGAACAGATCGTTGTACAGGTCGTACAGACTCGGCTCGGTCCCCGACCGGAAGGGCGCGTTCTCGATCGGACCAAAGCTCTGAATGTTGTCCTGCCCCGCCACCAGCGCGTCGCCATTCCCCACGCCCCGCCGCGCCGCCTCGTCGTAGTCGCCCGTCCCGCCCGAACTCCGCAAAAAGCCGCCCAGTGCGAGCATTCGGTCCGACTTCGCCAGACCGATCAACCCCGCCATCGAAAACAAAACCGCAGCGGGCAACAGCAGCACCCACCGCGGCCGCCTCCCACGTTGTGAACCGTGCAGTCGGGCCAGCACCGCCGACCAGTACGACGCCAATAGCCACGCCACCCCCGCCATCGCAAACAGAGCCACAAACAGGGCCGTCACCGGGGCCTGCGAGATCGACGCCGCAAACATCACCGAGAACAACGCACAGACCAGAGCCAGCGGTTGATGCCCCGGCCAGACACTCGCCGCCGCCAATCCACACGCCACCAGCTGCACCCCCGTCAGCAGCAGCACCTCCAGCGGTTGCCCCGGAAACCCCAGCGAAGTCTTCACCAGGTTCCACAGTCCAGGCACCACCGCCAGCAGCACGAACACCGGCGTAATCGCGGGCGATTCTGGCCAACGCGTCGCGATGAGACGCAGCCGCCAAGCGGCCAGCAGCGTCGCGACAATGACGCCCGTCCACAGCACGCCGGTCAACACCGACGTCCCATCGCCGGCCTCCGTCGCCGATCCAAGCGCCGCCGCGGCGCTGCAGACCACCACGCAAGTCAACGCATGCTCGCCCGGCGGAGTGTGGCCCCGTTCAGCGCGTGGCATGGCACGCCCTCGCCCACTGCCGCGGCAACTCGGCCAGCGTCTCCCCCTTGGCCGGCAGTTCCAGCCACGGTCGACAGCCGCAGTGTTCGTGATGCGCACACTCGGCCGGAACCGCGACGCCTTCCGCACCGACCACGATGTACCGGTGGTTCTCCGACCAGTGCTGCCGATGCAGTTCCAGGGCAAACCCCTTCGCCGTCGTCAGCACATATTCATCCAGGCTGCGATGCCGTTTCGCCGCACCGCAACACAGACCATGCGTGTGACATTCGGAACTCCCCTCGCGGGGCACCATCGCCAGCGCATCGAGGCACCGCCTCAACTCCAGCGACGAATTCCCCACCGCGTACACGTCGTGGCCGATCACGCATTCGACATACGCATGCTGCGCGTGCAGCGATTCAATCAGGCTCGCCGCGACGCGCAACAGGCGTTCCAGCGACCCCTCGGGGCCTGCCGCCCCATGGTGCTCCCGCGTGACATCCAGAACCAGACGCGCCGCACACGACACCGGCACCTGTCGCTCGCAGACAATCAGCCGTCCCTGCCGGGCCGACTGAGCCCAATGGACCCGCCTGAGGGAGTCTCCCTGACGGAACCACCGCGTCCCCAGCACATCGCCCACATCGCCCGACCGTCGGTCCGACGTCCGGTCCTCGCGCGATTCAATCTCCACGGCATCCGGCATTGCCGACAGCCGCGTACTCCCCGGCCACACGATCAACTCATTCTCGGCCGACGCGCCCTTGGCCGAACGGTACAGCCCAAACGGGAACCCCGTCTCAAACTTCGGCGTCGTCAGCGGATAGACCCCACGCCCTGCCGGACGGAACGGCCACGTCACCCGCGTCGTCGACCACCCCGGCACCACCGCTAGCGCAATCCCTGCGGCTCCTGTTGGATCCCCATCGTCCAGTTCGGCAAATCCGCGAACCAGCTCTACCCCCCAGACAGGCCAGGGCCAGCGGTTCCGAATCTCAATCTCCACCAGAATCGGCTCGCCCACCCGGCAGCGACTGTGGTCGAACCGCACCGTTCCCTCAATCCCTCGCATGCTCACCAGCGGCCACACCACCCCCAACACCAGCACCACCGTCAGCCCGACCCCCAGAATCAGCACGGCCGGACTGACAAACACCCCGCAGAGCAGGGCGGTCAAAGTGCCAGCCAGCAGCACCCAGAACGGATTCTTCAACCAGTAGACCCACCGATTCGCGTCCGGGCAAAAGTCGTGATTCAGCAGTCCATGCAATCGCTTCAGCCAGGTAGACGGGCCTCGCGACGTCCCAGCCGGGCCGGATTCGCGGCGGAGGTCTGGCCCCGCGTCCATGGAGGGGCTGCTAAGCGGACTTCGGGGAGGAGCTTCTGCCAGGATCGGAAGTTCAATCGCCATCCTCAAACTCTTCCTCTCTGCGGATTTCCAACCACAAGGGGCTCTGGTGACCTCGCCTCAGGCCAGCTTAGCTAACGGCCGACGAACCCGTACTGCACCTTTATTACGCACGAGCCTAATGCGACGTCAAGTTATTTGCACACGATATGCAGAAATGTGGCATCGCGGCACAATTCATTGACAGTCAATGAGTTGTGGAACTGTCGTAGGTGGCATGTGATTACGGGACCGAAAGGACAACTCGCATGTAGGTGTCATTCAGACCCTGATTCCCACCGACTCCAAGGCAAAACAGATGAGGACAACCCAAGGAGTGCACTTGCAAACGAGTTTGCAGCAGTCGCCGTTGCGATACGTGTTCGGCCCTGTGGAACATCACAAGAGCCTTGTTCCTGTCGGTGTCTCGGAGCCGCCGCGCGTTCGATCGTTGCGGGTCGAAATCGGGTCGACTCGCCGCGTCATGTCACGCCGCCGGTATAAGCCCATGGGGCCCCGCTGAGAATGGGCTTGGGCGAGGAGGGCTTTTGTTGGCAACAACACCGTCGCCACGCAGGATTGACGTGACGGAGGGCGCGGGCCTCGAACAGCGAGCCGAGGGGCAGGGCGTCACGTTGGCAGGCCGGTTAACTCAGCCGACTGGCCTGCGGGTTGTGAAGGCCGACGGTGTAGACTGCTGGCTTCATGGCCTCATGAGTTGAATTGTTGTGGAGACGTCGTGGAGACCGGGGCTGGGATTCGTTCCCAAGACAAGCCGGGTGACCGCGTTGAAAGAGCCGATGAAACCACACGAGAACGCGCGTCGCGATGCCAACCCGCTAGCCGTAAGGCCTTCGGAGGCGATCTCACGCTGGTGGTCGGCACAAGGTGTTGACGGCGAGGATCCGCTCAACAGTGTTCCGTTGACTCGGTTTCGATTGTCGCTCCTGTTCGGTGCCATTCTGTTTGCCAGTGGTCTGGGGCATCTCGCGGCCTTGTGGATCACGGCCGCGGATTGGTCGGGGCCGTTGTCCCTGCGCAAACCCGGACTGTTTGGGGTCTCCGCTGGTGTGACGGTCTGGTCGATCGCGTGGGTTTTGACACAACTCGTTCCTCACCGTGGCGATCGCTGGTTCGCCAGGCTGATGTCTGGTGGATTGCTGCTGGAAGTCGGCCTGATCACCCTGCAGCAGTGGCGGGGTGTGCCATCGCACTTCAACCATGCCACCACGCTCGACGCCCAGATCGAAGCGATCATGCTGGGGTTGATCCTGCTGGTGACCGCTGGCGTGGCTTGGCTCTGTTGGAGATCGCGCTGGCTGCGCCCCATGGCCGATTCCCTGGCCCTTGCGATTCGGGCCGGACTGTGGTTCCTGCTGGTGTCGTGCGGCCTGGGGCTGCTCACGACGGTGGCCGGAGAGGTCAATCTCGCAAATGGCCGCCCGCCGGAAGTGTGGGGACGGGCGGGCGTGTTGAAGTATCCACACGGGGCGGCGCTGCATGCCATTCAGACTCTGCCGGTGCTGCATTGGCTTTTACAGCGGCTACGCGTGGCGTACTCAGCGTCCATTCTTCGAGCGGCTGTGGTCGGGCAAGCCTTGTTTCTGGTACATGCGTGCGGTCAGACGCTTCTCGGTCGCGCCCGGACGGACATCGATGGCTGGAGCGTGGCCGGACTGGCCGTGGTTGGGAGCCTGTTCCTACTGGGAATCGGCATCCGAAAAACGGTCCCGGCCGATCGGAGTTTTCCGCTTCGTTCCCCGCTCGATGAATCTGGCGACGGGCGACCCGATGCGAACTAAGCGCGCGTGGGCGATGGACCTGATACTCTGACGCCGCTCTTCGGGATCGGAGGCTAATGATGGCCCCCATACTCACACCGTGTTGGCCTGCGGTGCGATTGTCGCCACGACTGCCTGGCTGAGGCTGGCCATCAATTCCAAAACGAGTCCGCGAACGTGAATCGCGGGGATGGGAAATGTGTGGTCGGTCCCTACGCGGCTGTGGGTTTCAAAGCTTCATTTGTCCAGATCGCCTGTCCCGTTTCGGTGACGAGCCTAGCAGTCGCGAGAACCTCAGCATGGATTCGAAACGGTCAGGATTGACCCTGTTGACGGGGGCCACGGGCTATGTCGGCGGTCGTCTGCTGACATTGCTGCAGCAGCGGGGCGTGCGAGTGCGCTGTCTTTCGAGGCGGCCTGAGGCGCTCCGGGACCGGGTCACCGACACCACCGAGGTGGTGCCAGGCGACATGTTCGATCCGGCGTCGCTCTCATCCGCATTCGATGGCGTGGAGACGGCCTACTATCTCGTCCATTCGATGGGCGACCACCGCGACTTCGAGTCGAGAGATCGGATCGCGGCGGAGAACTTCGCCAAGGCCGCAACTCACGCCGGTGTCCGCCGCATTCTCTACCTGGGTGGACTGGGGAATCCCGACGAAAGGCTCTCGAAACATCTCCGCAGTCGTCAGGAAACGGGCGACGTCTTGCGGGCACACCATGCGCAAGTGATTGAGTTCCGGGCCTCGATTGTCATCGGTTCCGGCAGCCTGTCGTTCGAGATGATCCGCGCGCTCGTCGAACGCTTACCGATCATGATCTGTCCACGTTGGGTGCATGTGAAAGCCCAGCCGATTGCGATTGAAGACCTGCTGGCTTATCTGATCGCTGGCCTGGATGTTCCCGGGGTTGCGTCGCAGATGTACGAGATTGGCGGACCTGACCAGGTCTCTTACGGGGAGATCATGCATGAATACGCCCGGCAGCGCGGGTTGACGCGGTGGATGATACCCGTGCCCTTGCTGACGCCGTATCTGTCGAGTCTCTGGTTGGGGCTGGTGACTCCACTATATGCGCGGGTCGGACGAAAACTTGTCGACAGTCTTCGGAATCCGACGCTCGTTTCCAACAATCTGGCCGAGTCAGTTTTTGCGGTGCGGCCTCGACCAGTTACCGCTGCCATCGCACGGGCGCTGGTCAGCGAAGATCGGGAGTTTGCCGAAACTCGCTGGTCAGACGCGCTCTCCGCAGCCGGTGAGCCGCACTCCTGGGGGGGAGATCGATACGGTTCGCGGCTCGTCGATTCCCGCACCGTCACGGTGGCGGTCCCTCCCGAACAGGCGTTCGCCCCAATCCGCCGCATCGGCGGCAAGACCGGCTGGTACTACGGCAACTGGCTGTGGTCGGTGCGTGGATTTCTCGACTTGCTTATCGGCGGAGTGGGAGTCCGCCGCGGCCGGCGTGATCCCGTGAATCTGTCTGTGGGCGACGCGCTCGACTTCTGGCGCGTCGAACTGTTCGAGCCCCCCTTTCGACTGCGTTTGAAGGCGGAGATGAAGTTACCCGGTCGGGCCTGGCTGGAGTTCGAAGTCTCTCCGTGTGAACAGGGCAGTACGATTCGCCAAACCGCGATCTTCGATCCCGTCGGCCTGGCCGGACTGCTGTATTGGTACGGGATCTATCCGCTCCACGAATTTGTGTTCGCCGGCATGCTGCGGAACATTGCCCGCGCTGCGGAACACTCACCTCAGGATTCCGCGCTATTGGGCGCGAACTTGTCGGCCACCTCGGTCCAGGAAATCGACGCCTCACGCGCCAGTCCGTGACGAATTGGGATACTGACATCGGTCCGCGGCGACTGTTTTTGGTGGCGAAGATTGCCGGGGGGGGAGTGATCTGCACCGGTGTCGCTGGCGGGGCGGGCGGATGCGTCGCTCGTCGGTTCGGCCGGGCGGCGTTACGGGTTGCTGTCCAAGACGGACACCTCCGTGCCCGCCCAACTGGTCGAGAGTTGCCCCTCTGGCGACATAGCGGCGCGCTCGACTTCCTTCGAATTTGTCCGGCAAGAGCGGTGGAGGTCCAGATGTGGACGCCAGCGACTAACCCGATTCCGAATCAGGAAACTCGATATTGAGCGCGGCCGTTTGGTTAGATCGTAATCAGGACTCCCGTCACGAAGGCCAGGTCGGCGAAGGCGGCGTCAGACCAGCCCCTGTCGGGTGAAGCCTGATGACCGGGGATGGCCGCGGCGACCGACGACGTCGTCGAGGCTGAAGAACGGGACGGAGTGATGGCTGAGGCGGCCTGCGTTGGTTCGGTGATGGGCGTTGGGCTGATCAGGACCGGAGCCTGCGAAGTGGTCGCCACCAGTCGCGCGACTTGTTCTGTCGGACCATTGGCCGGTAACAAGTGGGAAGGAACGGTGACACCACTTTCGTCCGCGACCGGGATGGCTGACCAAACACCGGTCGAAGCGGGCACTGCGTGCGAGCCAATGGATGGAGCCGTTTCGATCGGTTCTGCCGGTGCCATCGCCGCCGCTGTCGCGGCTCCCGACGCGGGGTTGGGGGTCAGTTCCCGCACGAAGCCACGGACTGCTTCAATCCGCCAGGAGCCTGGCTTGAATGTCTCGAACGGAGTGTTCGTGGTGTAGACGTGGTCGCCATTTTCCTGGGGAGTGAATGAAGTCGGCGTGCCGCCTTCAGCCGTTCCTGGCGGGCGAGTCGGCTTGTTCACGATGTCGGTTCGGTAGATTTGCGTCAGGGCCGACGTGCCCGTCTGTTGGGCGGTGAAGATGTACCCGAGGAT
>JAIXZD010000199.1 GCA_027489895.1 Planctomycetaceae bacterium | reverse complement strand
CGGCGGGCCGCCATTCACGTTGCGAGCCAGTGGCACCGGCAGGCCGAGAAGGCTGTATTCGAAGGTCTCGCGTTCGCGCAGTCGAATCGTGGTTTCATAGGTCGCGATCGTGGACTGAATATCGATGATGCCGCCCGTCGCGCGGACGTCGCCGGAGACATCCGGACCGGACGGTTTGCGGGCCCGAAAGGTCATCGGCACGGGTTGCGACGCGGGCTTGAGCTCGTAGCCTTTGCCTTGCAGAACGGCACGAGCCGAGAACCGCACGCGATACTCGCCCGATCGCGTGGCGACAAAGCCGCGCGGATATCCGTAGTACGGCCAATGGGCCGACCGAAACAGCGCGAGCTCCACGGCCGGGTTGTCCTTCGATTCCTCCAGGAGCTTCCCGTCGATGGCCTTGTTATCGATCGCAAAGAACATCGCCTCTCGCTCGCCAAACGTTGCATTTTCCGGAAAGAGACTCGTTCCGATGGCTCGAAACTTCGTGGGCGGCGGCGGCTTGGGGCCGGTGACCATCGCCTGCCGCAGCGCGGCATCGGCGGCATCGAGATAGGCCGCCAGTTGCACGCGCGACATGTCGAGCGTTTCCGAAGTCTTGTTGAAGCGATGCCCTTCGCGATCTTCGGGCAGCATGTCGCGAATATCCAACTGAGGCAACTTCAACAGATCGCGCAGGTTCTGCTCGTACTCATCCCGATTGAGCCGCCGCATCGGGCCACGGCCCTCAGCCCGGATCTCGGCGAGGTCTGCAGCGTGAATCGCTTCCTGGAGCGACGTCACCAGCACCGCCCGCGACTCTTGGGAAAGCCCTTCACCCTGCGGCGGCATCTCGCCCTTCTCGATGCGATCATGAATGCGCACCCAGCGCTCCCGCACCGCCCGATCACTCAGTGTGAACGACAGAGCCGTGAGGTCCAGCCCTCCCTCGCTGAGCTCCTTGTTGTGACAGTCGGAACAGGACCGTTCGAGCAACTCCAACGCGGGCACCGGCGGTTCGCTCGCACTCGCAATGAGCGGGTTCGCAAGGAGCGAAATGAACGAGGCAAGGGCACAGATCATTCGTTTCACGCCAGAGATTCCTTCACAACATGGACCGTCTCAAGGCCGGTCAGGCAGCAGTCGAGACCGGGTTGGCGCCCCTTGAGTTTAGGATGGTCGAAGCCGATGTGGAACGGCGAGTCGACCACGTTTACACGATGAACGTGGCATTCGAAACGACCAAGCTCGGCACGAGGCGTCCACACCCTTCGCTGTCGCGAGGACAACCCGTCGCTCGATCACAGTCCAATCGTTGCTGCCCGCGCTATCGCGCCCCGTCAATCAGCTTACCGCTGAACGGCGACCCGAACCGCAACAGCGTTGACCGACTCATTGCAGCTCAGATCAACCGCTCCATCAGCGATTCTCGGGACGGCCGCCCCCAAGTCGCGCCGACTTCCCGAGAGCCCCTCTCAAGGGCACCGACCAGCGCTGCGCCCCCTGAGGGGCGCGAGCCGTTTCGACCGGTGGAAACCTGGAGGTTCTTGACGACGCGTTTGTTGATCAGGTGTTTGTCGACACGGTCACCGTGGCCCCGCACTCCGTTGAATGATGTTGGCGCGTGTGGTCTCGATGCGTTGGACCAAAGATCAAAGCCTTGAGACCGGTTGAGTTGACGCGACTTCTGAATGCTGCATCTCCAGACAGACTTTTCTGTTGTACCGGGCGAGAACTGGCACAGTTGACCGTACGAAAACGAGGCTCGGCAACGGAGGGCTGCCGTAGACCGCCTTCGCAATCTAGAGGGTTTTCCCCATGTTGTTGATTGACACCGATTAGGCAGTTCGGGCAGAGTGAGCATCTTCACAAAAGAACGGCTTGATGCGTTGTCGAAACGGCCCAGGAACCGGCTCGGGGCACTCTTCTTCGAGTGTCGTTGATTGCAGCTGTTGCCGCCTGGCCGAGTTTGCAACTGCGTCCATGGCGGGGCAAGTCTGCGTTCGGCTTGTCTGAATTGGTTCGAGACGGGGTGGTTTTGGCGGTTCCTGCCCATGCCTGGTTGCATGGATGGGGCGGCCAGAAGGCGTGACGCTTGAAACCCGAACAACTGGTACCGAGTGCGTTCGCCGCCGCAACGCCTTCAGCCACCCGCCTGGAGGTCGAGGCGTCGCGCCAATTCGCCGACTGGCTGCATGAGGCCGGGCTATCGCTGGCGGTCTCGACCTATCAGTCGGGCAAGCTGTTCCTGCTGGGACAGCGCCCAGAACCGTCTGGCGGTGTCCGCCTTTCCGTATTTGAGCGGACGTTCGAACGGGCGATGGGGCTGTGGGGCGACGGGCAGACGCTCTGGATGTCGACCGCCTGGCAACTCTGGCGGTTGGAGAACGATCTGGCGCCGGGTGAAGTGCTGGATGGGTACGATCGCTGCTACGTCCCCCGGCAGGCATACGTGACGGGCGAGATCGACATCCACGACCTGGGCGTCGATGCCGCAGGCCGACTCGTCTTCGCGAACACGCTGTTCAGTTGCCTGGGAACGGTTGGCGGCACGCACAGTTTCGAGTCGCTCTGGATGCCGCCGTTTGTGTCGAAACTGGCGGCTGAAGATCGCTGCCATCTCAACGGGCTGGCGTTCGAGAACGGTCGACCACGATACGTGACGGTTTGCGGCCAGACCGACGTATTCGATGGCTGGCGAGCCTGCCGCGCG
>JAIXZD010000397.1 GCA_027489895.1 Planctomycetaceae bacterium | reverse complement strand
GCCCCGGTATGGCGAGCGAATGGCGATCGACTGGCTCGATGTCGCCCGGTACGCGGACACGCATGGGTATCAGATGGACCGCTACCGGCCGGTTTACCCGTATCGCGACTGGGTCATCTCGGCGTTCAATCGCAACCTGCCGTACCGCGATTTCATCCGCTGGCAACTGGCGGGCGACCTCTTGCCCAATGCGACCCAGGAGCAGCGTCTGGCGACGGCGTTCAATCGCCTGCACATGCAGAACGAAGAGGGCGGAATCGTCCCCGAGGAGTTCCGCGTTGCGTACGTGGTTGACCGCGTCAACACGATGGGCACGGCCTTTCTCGGGCTGACGTTCGAATGCTCGCGCTGTCACGACCATAAATACGACCCGATTTCGCAGCGCGACTTCTACGCGCTGTCGAGCTTCTTCTCGAATATCGATGAGTATGGCCAGACGACCTACTTCACGAGTTCGACGCCCGTCCCCACGCTGCTGCTCACCCGTCCGGAACAGGATGCAGAGCTGGCGCGACTGACGGCGGAGATCGCCGTGGCCGAGCAGACGCTGGCGGCGAAACGGGCCGAGGCACAAGAACCGTTTGCGACCTGGTTGGCGAGCCGGGCGGGAGAGGCTCCCGTCCGGGCACCGGTGGCGCTGTTCCGATTTGACGGGCTGACCGAGGGCAAGCTGACGAATGCGATTCAGGCGGATCAGCCGCTGTCGCCGGCGGATGGTCCGCAGTTTGTGGCGGGGCGAGTCGCCGAGGCTGGAAATCAGGCCGCGGTACTGACGGGCGACAACGGCTTCAGCAGTGCTCCGCCAGTGGCGGCGTTTTCGCGGACGGACCCGTTCACGTTCAGCGTGTGGCTTAAACCCGCGGTTCACAGCGACCGACAGGTTGTGTTTCACAAGAGCATCGCCCCGGCCGATGCGGGCAGCCGGGGCTACGAGCTGTTGCTGGAACAGGGGCGGGTATCGGTCGGGTTGCATCACATGTGGCCGGGCAACAGTTTGAAGGTGACGGCGAAAGAGCCGCTGGCCCTGGGGGTCTGGTCGCATGTCGCGGTGCGGTATGAGGGATCGAGCCGGGCGGCGGGGTTGTCGCTGTACGTCGATGGCCAGCCCGTGGCGACCGAGGTGGTGCGGGACAAGTTGACGAAGGACATCACCTACGAGCAGGGGCCGCCTCCGTTTCAGATTGGCTACCGCTTCCGTGACACCGGTTACAAGGGCGGAGAGATCGACGACCTGGCGATTTTTGCGCGAGCGATCTCGCCATTGGAGATCGCGGAACTAGCGGGCAAGGCGAACTGGCCTGGCACGTGGCGACAACCTGCGGGGGAATTGACGGCAATCGAACGGGAGGGGCTGTTCGACTATTTCACGAGCGAACTGCACGAGCCAACGAAGACGGCGCTCGCGGCCCTCAAGTCAGCTCGCGAGGCGCAGTCAAAACTGGTCAACCCGATCCCGGAAATGATGGTGATGCAGGAGTTGCCCGAGCCGAAGCCGACCTATGTGCTCAAGCGCGGGGCGTACGATGCACCGGGCGACCCGGTGGTTGCTGGCACGCCTGCGGCGTTGCCCATGTTTCCCGAAGGAGCGCCCCAAAATCGGCTGGGGCTGGCCGACTGGCTGCTGGACGCCGAGCATCCGCTGACGAGCCGGGTCGTGGTGAACCGATTCTGGCAGCAGGTGTTTGGCCGGGGGCTGGTGGCGACAACGGACAACTTTGGAACGCAGGGCGCGTTCCCGACGCATCCCGCTCTGCTCGACTGGCTGGCCCGCGACTTCATCGCGTCCGGGTGGGATACGCAGGCACTGCTCAAGCAACTGGTCCTTTCGGCCACGTATCGGCAGAGTTCGCGGGCCTCGGCGGAGCTGTTGGCCCGCGATCCGGAGAACCACTGGCTGGCGCGTGGTCCTGCCCGCCGACTGTCGGCCGAGCAGCTTCGCGACCAGGCCCTCGCCACCAGTGGTCTGTTGGTCGAGAAGTTGGGAGGTCCCAGTGTCAAGCCGTATCAGCCCGATGGTCTGTGGGATGTCGCCATGGGGCGACCCGTGTACGACCAGGGCCACGGCGACGACCTGTACCGCCGCAGCTTGTACACCTTCTGGAAGCGGACCGTGCCGCCGCCGGCGATGGTCGCGTTTGATGCGGCCGAGCGGAATGTCTGCATCGTCAAACGGCAGAGCACGAGCACGCCGCTGCAGGCGCTGGCCCTGCTCAACGATGTGCAAGTGGTCGAGGCAGCGCGGTTTCTCGGAGAACGGTTTTTGAAATCACCCGCCGAGACAGTGGAGGGCCGCATTCAGGAGTTGTTCCTGCGGGTCACGTCACGCCCGCCCCGGCCTCAAGAAGTGACGATTCTCGCAGCCCTCTACCGCGAGCAGCAGGCGATTTACCGCGCTCAGCCCGAAGAGGCGAAGAAGCTGCTGGCGGTGGGCGAGAAGGCGAACACGACCGGGCTGGACCCCGTCGACCTCGCAGCGGCGACGGTGTTGGGGGAAGCGCTCCTGAACCTCGACTCGGCGCTCATGCTGCGGTAAAGGTGACTTTCGGACATGGGCCGATCTTGCAGGGTGGGCACTGCCCACCCTACCCAGCGCGGCAAGTCAATAGAGACGCAGTACGACAATCTTCCCTGGAATGACAATGTTCAATCGACCGCGGCTGCTCGAACTGTTTCGCGAGCGGGCCCTCAAGTTTGGTGACTTCACCCTCGCTTCGGGCAAGAAGGCCAAGTACTACCTCGACGGCAAGCAGATCACGCTGCACTCGGAAGGGCTCAGGCTGGTCAGCGAAGGGCTGCTGGAGTTGCTCGAAGGGGTCGATTTTGTCGCGTTCGGCGGGATGTCGATCGGGGCCGATCCGATTGTGGGCGGCGTGCTGACCGTGGCGGCCGAGCAGGGGCGGGATCTGGCGGGGTTCCTCGTGCGGAAGGAATCGAAAGGTCACGGAACGAACAAGTTCGTCGAGGGGCCGGTCACGCCGGGGATGAAAGTGGTGATCGTCGATGATGTCGTGACGACAGGCGGCAGCGCGCTGCTGTCGGTCGATCGGATTGAAGAGTTTGGCTGCAAGGTCGTGCAGGTTGTGGCGATCATCGATCGCATGGAAGGCGGTGCGGCCAACTTCGCCGCGCGGGGCCTGCCTCTGAAAAGCCTGCTGACAATTGAAGACTTCGGGATCGCACCGCCGCAGGGCCTGTGATTCTTGCGTGGGATAGGCTTTCAGCCTGTCATTTCCCCACGGGACTACGCCTGGAAACTCGACAGGCTGGAAGCCTATCCCACTGACTTGGATGAGACCTTTGGCGATGAAACTGGGACTGTACGGCGGAACGTTCGATCCGGTGCATGTCGGGCATCTGCTGTTGGCTGAGGCCTGTCGGCAGGCGTGCGGGCTGAACGAGGTTCGCTGGCTGCCCGCGCCGGTTCCGCCCCATAAGCAGGAACGCGAGTTGACGCCCGAACGCTTGCGGGCCGACATGGTGAAGGCGGCGATTGCCGGTCACGAGGCGTTCAAACTCGACCGGCGCGAAGCGAAGCGGGCCGGTCCTTCGTACACGGTGGAGACGCTCGCCGAGGTTCAGGCCGAGCTGCCCGAGGCGGAACTGTTCTTCTTGATGGGGGCCGATTCCCTGGCGGACTTCGTGACCTGGCGCGACCCGGCCGGGATTTTGCAGCGGGCCACGGTGGTGGTGGCAACACGGGCGGGACATGCGCCGCCCGATTTTGGACCAATCATCTCGCAGTGCGGGCTGTCGGCGGCCAGTCGCCTGCGGGCGGTCACCATGCCAGAGATCGGCGTTGCCTCGCATGCGCTGCGGGACGACGTCGCGGCCGGTCGCTCGATCCGCTATCAGGTCCCTCGGGCGGTGGAATGCCTGATCAAGGAACATGGGCTGTATCGTGGCGGGGAGTACCAGAAACTGTAGGGTGGGCACGGCCCACCAAGGCTCACCCGCCAGCAACGACCAGAAGTTTTTTCGGATCGCCCCTCGCTTTGAACGGAATGAAGTGAGTCGTCCCGAAGGGGAACTCTCACGAGTTCCGCTACAGTCGCTCTGAGATTTGAATCGGATCAGCAGGCGACGTTCCGTCGTCTTGGCTTTTAGACAGGAATGACTGCTCATGTCGGCTCGCGACACCTACACGCAACTCGTCAACCACCTGCGCAAGACGGCGACGCTGGCATCCTGCTCGGCCGTGCTGGGGTGGGACGAGCAGACCTATATGCCGCCGGAAGGGGCGGAATTTCGTTCCGAGCAGACGTCGCTGCTGGCCGGCATGATTCACGATCTCGCGACTGATCCGCGCGTGGGCGACTGGCTGGGCGAGCTGCGCGGCTCAGCGCTATCGGCCGATCCACTGACGCCCGAGGCGGTCAACATTCGAGAGGCGGCCCGCGATTTTGATCGCCAGACCCGCCTTCCCAAACGGCTCGTCGAAGAGCAGGCGGGCGTGGCGACGCGGGCCCAGCAGGCCTGGATCGAGGCCCGCAAACAGAACACGTTTGCGACGTTTCTTCCCTGGCTGGAGCAGACGGTGGCCCTCAAGCGGGAAGAGGCGGCCTGCCTGGCGGACCTCGTCACCGGCCCTGGTCCGCACGAGCCGTACGACGCGCTGCTTGACCAGTTCGAGCCGGGCATGACGGCCGCGGATGTCACCCGCCTCTTCACGCCGCTGCGTGAGTCGTTGGTGACTCTCATTCGCGAAATTCGAGACTCGAGCCGGAAGCCCGACCAGGAAATTCTGGAGAGGATTTATCCGATTCCCGCGCAGCGCGAGTTCGCGATGCAGGCGGCCCGCCAGGTTGGGTTCCGGTTTGAGGCCGGGCGACTCGACGAGACGGCCCATCCGTTCTGCAGCGGGTTTGGGCCGGGCGATACGCGGCTGACCACCCGTTACGACGACCACCATTTCCCCGGCGCGTTTTTTGGGACGCTGCATGAAGCGGGGCATGGCCTCTACGAGCAGAATCTCAACCGCGAGGCGTTTGGCCTCGGGATGGGTTCGGCTGTGTCGCTGGGGATCCACGAGTCGCAGTCGCGGCTGTGGGAAAACTTCGTAGGCCGGAGCGAGGCGTTCTGGACGCACTTCTTCCCGAAGGCGAGGGCGGCGTTTCCGGCCGCGCTGTCGGATGCGTCGCTGGACGAGTTCTACTTCGCGATCAACTCGGTGCAGCCGTCGTACATTCGGGTCGAGGCTGACGAAGCGACGTACAACCTGCATATTCTGCTGCGGTTCGAGATCGAGCGGCCGCTGGTCGCGGGCGATCTGGCACCGAAGGATGTGCCCGGCGTCTGGAACGAGACGTTCCGCCGGTACTTCGACATGACCCCGCCCGACGACACGCTGGGCTGCCTGCAGGACATTCATTGGAGCTTCGGTGGGATCGGCTACTTCCCGACCTACACGCTGGGCAACATGAACGCGGCCCAGTTGTACAACGCGGCTCAGTCGGAACTGGGGCCTCTGGCGCCGATGTTCGCGGCCGGGGAATTCGCGCCGCTGAAGAACTGGCTCGTCGAGAACATTCATCGTCGTGGCAAACAGTTTTCCGCCCCGCAGCTTATCCAGCAGGTGACGGGCCAGTCGCTGTCGCACGTGGCCCTCGTCGACCACCTCCGCGCGAAGTACCAACCGCTGTATGGGCTGAAGTAGCGCGGGCACGGTCCGCACACACTTTGGGACACATCCCCTGTGAACAAAGCGTTTGTCAAAGAGCAGGACCAGGACGATCCGTTCTGTCCCCGGTGCAAGTCACTGGGGGAGGCCGTTTCGGGTGAAACGCTCGATGCGCTGGTGCGACGTGACCTGCGCGGCGACATCTCGGCTCCCGCCTACCTCTGCGGTTCGGCGGGGTGTGAGGTCGTCTACTTCGATCTGTTTGGACGTGTTGTCGGGCGGGAGGGCGTGCTGCGCCCGGTCTATCCCAAGGACGCCGGGGCACCGCTGTGCGCCTGCTTCGAGTTGACCTGCGAAGACGTGGAAGCCGATCTCACGGAAGGCGGCGTGACGCGAACACGGGCCTGCATCGACCAGGCCAAATCGGACGCGGCCCGCTGCCTCACCACATCCCCCCAGGGCCGATCCTGCCTCGCGACCGTTCAGGGCTACTACCTGAAGAAGAAAGCCGAGTGGCAGCGCTAAGCGCCCGCAGTGTGGTAGCGGAAGCCGTGAGGCTTCCTCACGCGCCCGACCCTCTCTCCGATCCACCGCGCGAGCTTCGGAAACGTTCACCCCGGAACTCGCACGGGCAAGTCGTCGGTGGACGCGCGTCTCTGATCACGGGAGGGCGTCGCAAAGGGGGAACGCTCACGCGTTCCGCTACCACTCTGTTGAAAACCGATGTCACGCCAATTCGGCGGAGATCCGCTGGGCGGCCTGTTCGCCGCTGTGGATCGCGTCCGGCAGGCCGACCCCGTGATAGGCGTTGCCCGCGAGGGCCAAACGCGGTAGCTCACGGGCCTCGGACTCCAGCTGCGCAATGTTCCGGACATGTCCGACGTGGTACTGCGGCATCGACCGGTTCCACCGCGCGACGACCGCAAAGTCTGGCGTCCCGCGCACGCCCAGAATCTCCCCCAACTCCTCTCGAACGAGGGACTGGATCGCCTCGTCGCTCTGGTCGAGTAGTTCGGGCTGCATCGCGCCCCCCACGAACGTCCGCAACTGGACGCAGCCCTCGGGCGCCCGACCTGGGAACTTGCGACTGGTAAAACTGACCGCGAGAATCCGCCGCCGCTCAATCCGAGGAATCACGAGGCCAAACGCATCGAGGGGATGCGTCACATCGGAGAGCTTGTGCCCCGAGACAACAATCGCCGTCGACGCGTACTCGATCGAACCCAGTCGTTGCGCGAGGTTGGGGGCGACATCCCGCAGGAGGGGCGAGGCCGCATGCGTGGGCAGAGCCACGACCACCGCGTCACACGTCAGTTCCGAGGGCACCCCCTCAGGACCAGTGGTTGTCAGCCGCCAGCCAGGCTGGTCGGTTCGTCGCGCCAGGGATGTCACCCGGGTCGACAGGCAGAGCGTGGCGGCCGCTTGAATTCGCCCGGCCAGCGCGTCGATCAGCTCCTGCATCCCCGTGGTGAGTGATGCAAATAGTCCGTACCGCGCGCCGGACGCGCCATCCCGAGCGATCTGGCCGGCCCGCGCTTCTTTCCGCATCCCCCGGATCACACTCCCACTCTCGCGTTCATGCGCGACAAACCGCTCCATCGTCGCCTGCATGCTCAGCTTGTCGGGGTCGGCCGTGTAGATGCCGCCCACCATCGGCTGGATGATCCGCTCGAACGCCTCGGTCCCGAACCGCCGCCGGGCGAACGAACCGAGACTCTCGTCCGATTCGTCCCGACGCCTGGGCAGGAACCATTCCGCGGCCATCCGCAGCTTCCCACCCCAGGTGAACAGCGGCGACCGAAAAATCGGTCCCAACTTGACGGGCGTGAGGAGCTGAAATCCTTCGGGAACCGGTTCGGGACGCCCGTTGTGCAGCACGAGCGACCGCCGATACCGGGCGATCGTGGGAATCAGACGCGATTCCAGCCCCAGCCGCAGGCAGAGGTCGAGCGCCCACGGTTTGTTGGTGATGAACGAATCGGCCCCGGTTTCGACACGGTACCCAGCGATGTCGCGCGTCCCGAACACGCCGCCCACCCGCCCGCTGGCCTCGAGGAGGGTCACCCGGACCGGCTGGGAATCGCGGGCGGCAAGCTCGAGCAGCCGGTGGGCGGCCGCCAGACCGGTGATCCCACCCCCGATGACGACCACGTGCGGCCCTGCGGGACCCCCTGTCGGGTGGCTGCTGGCGGAAGGATCGGCAGGAGGCATGGTTGTGACCGCTTGCAGCGCGGGAAGAGCGGAACTATCGTCGCCGGTTTGGAAGATTTGCGCTGTGCGTTGCGCGACGTGGGGGAAAGCCCCCTCGTGACGCACGACCCCTTGTCTGCGGTTTACAAGCCGGGGCGAAGGGAATCAATCGGCTCGAACCCGTCCTGCGTCAATCCGCCGCGACAGACGAGAGCATTGTACGCCGCAGGTGGCGTGGTTTTTTCAGTGGCTCGCCCGTTTCGCCCGCTTCAATTCCCATCTGTTTGAGACGTTGTCATGACCGCCACGCTTGCCCCGGAAAAAACGCTCATCCGCATCGGCCATAGCCCCGATCCCGACGACGCGTTCATGTTCCACGCCCTCGCGAATGACAAGATCGTCTCGCCCAAATACCGCTTCACGCACGAATTGCAGGATATCGAAACCCTCAACCGGCGGGCCCTCAAGGGCGAGCTCGAGCTGTCGGCCGTCAGCATTCATGGCTACGCCTACATCACCGAAACGTATGCCCTCTGCCACTGCGGCGCGAGCATGGGCGATAACTACGGCCCCATGGTCGTTGCCCGCCAGCCGGGTGATCTGGCGTCGCTCGCGGGGAAGCGGATTGCCGTCCCCGGCACGCTCACTACCGCATTTTTGACGCTCAAACTGTGCCTGGGCGACACGTTCACCTACGAGGTGCACCCGTTTGACGAGATTCTCAACCTGGTCGAGGCCGGGAAGGTCGACGCGGGGCTGATCATCCACGAAGGCCAGCTCACGTACGCCGAGCAAGGGCTGTCGCTGATCGTCGATCTGGGCGAATGGTGGATGAAGGAGACCGGACTGCCGCTGCCTTTGGGCGGGAATGCAATCCGCAAGGATATCGGCACCGAAGCGATGCATGAGGTGACCGATCTGCTGAAGCGCAGCATTGTGTACGGTCTGGAGCACCGGCGGGAAGCGCTGGACCATGCCAAGCAGTACGGCCGGGATCTTGACGATGCCAAGGCCGACAAATTCGTGGGCATGTACGTCAACGACTGGACGATCGACTTCGGCCCGCGCGGCAAACAGGCGGTCGTCGAACTGCTGAACCGCGCCTACGCGGCCCGCATCATCCCGAACCCGGTCACCGTCGAATTCGTCTAAGTCGAATTCGACTGTGTCAGACCCGGTTTGCGAACCCGTTGCCGGACGCGACTGCGGCGTCACGTCGCGACCGAGGTGCGTAACCTGTTACGCACCCGGTGGTTGCGAGAGGCGAGTTGCGAGAAACGACTCACCGGGAAAAGAAAAAGTCGTCCACCGGACGCGAGCGCCCGTCCGGGGGACGACCGAGCTGAGTCGGGTTGTGATCGAGGCAGACACGGCGGAAACGCGCGCCGAGAGACCGCTTCGACCGTGTGTGCCGGCTGACGCCCCAACAGAACTTCACCCGGCTCACCCGTTGGCGTTTGCGCAGCAGCCAGATAGGTGGAACCGAGACAATCTGTCGGGGAATCAATTGGCCTGAGTTTTGGACAGCGCACGCCCAAGAAACAGGCACTGGCGGAGGGTCCGACACACAACCCGGGACCCCATCTTTTTTCTAATCTGTTTTACTGCAACGACTTGCGGAGATTTTTTGCGACAGGACCAGAGCTGGCACGCCGCTTGCTTTTCACTTCTTTCGAGCTGAGTGGACCCCTGACGATCGGAACGTTGCGGAGCGTGAAGATCGCTAGGGAACATCACCAAGGGTAGTCAGGCCGAGAGAGGAGCCGGGTGGATCATTTTGATCTCTCTCGGGCGAGCGCCTCTTCTCTCGGTCTGCTACTCTTTTATAGAGACAGATCAAAGCTTGCCAGCCCTCGGTTGGCAAGTTTTTTGTTTTTTTGGCGAACGGTTGCATCCAGCCGTCACGCCCGCTGTCAATTCTGGTTGCCGCCATAGGCCCAATTTTCAGCGTTCTCCGTCGCATCTTCAACTGTTGCGACCGTCGAGTGCCTCTCGCTTTCACAATCGAAAGCTTTCTGACGGCTTCGCGGGCCGGGGACTTGCGCGGCGTGAGCGGTTGATCACGCCGGGTGGGCGGTTGGATGCGTGGGTAACTCTCACGAGTTCCGCTACCAATCTTGTTCGCTATCCGCGGTGGGTTAGGCCAGCGACCAGCCGGGTCGGTAGTCGCGACGCAGGAAGGCATCGGCCGCCGGGCAGTTTTTGGCCTTCATCGCCGTGGCGTCCCATTCGATCTTCTGGCCCACGCGGTAGGCGACGTTCCCCAGGTGGTTCGATTCCGTCAGCAGGCCTGCGTACTGGAAGTTGCAGGTTGTTGGCGCACCGGTTTTCGCCGCGTGAATCCACTCGGCGTAGTGGCCTAACGAGGGCGGAATCGTGGGCTCGGGACGCTTGTAGTCGACGAATTTTGCCTCGGGAAGCAGCAGGTGTCGGCCGTAATCCGACATGAGCATCCCCCGGTCGCCGATGAACAGCATGCCGGAATCCCAACTCGGGACGCCGTCTTTTCCGAGACAGATCGGTTTTGCCTGACCCTGGTACCAGTTTAGCTGCACGGCCGGGCGTTCGCCCTTCGCCGCGAACTCGTAGGTCACCTTGAGCGTGGCGGGAGCGAGGTCGGGGTGAGCGGGCGGCCCCTCGGCCACGATCGTTTGTGGGGCGTCCAGATCGAGGGCCCAGAACGGCAGGTCGTTCATGTGGCTGCCGAGGTCGGACATCGTGCCGCTCCCCCACTCCCACCAGCGATACCACTTGGGGCCTGGGAAATAGACCTCGTTGAACTTGCGGGCCGGGGCGGGGCCGACCCAGGCATCCCAGTTCATTCCAGGCGGGACAGGCGATTCGCCTTCGGGACGGGCATTTGTGAAGACGATGTCGCCGTATTTCTTGGCATCGTCGGCGGTGGGCAGCCAGCCCCAGGTCCGGCCGGTCCAGACATGCACTTCCTTGACGTCGCCAATCGCTTTGGCGCGGACGAGTTCCACCACCCGCCGGTAGTTGTCGCCGGCGTGGATCTGGGTTCCCATCTGGGTGGCGAGTTGCGGCCGTTCGGCCGCGAGGCCGCGAATCACGCGGGCTTCGTACACACTGTGGGTGAGGGGTTTTTCGCAGTAGACATGCTTGCCCAGCCGCAGCGCGAGGGCGGTGGCGAAGGCGTGCGTGTGCTCGGGCGTGCTGATGACGACGGCATCGAATTCCGCGGCCTGGTCGAACAGCTTGCGGAAGTCGGTTTCCCGGCGGGCGTTGGGGTACTGCTCCTTCCAGCGGTCGAGGGCCGGTTCGTAGACGTCACACAGGGCGACGATGTTTTCGGACGCGACGCCCTGCAGGTTGCTCGCTCCGCGGCCGCCCGTCCCGATCACCGCGACATTCAACTTGCTGTTGAGGTCCTTGGCCCGCAGCAGCTTCGGCATACCAAACGCCACGGCCCCGGAAACCGCCCCCGCACCGGCCGCCGCCTGCGACAGAAACTGCCGCCGGGACGCATTTCCAGGGGCTGCCTGGGAGTGGGCATCACCTGGCGCCGTCTTCGGCCGGGCAAGCGTCAAATTCGAGGCGGGCAGAGTCGACATGGAAAGGCCCCTCGGTTGGAAAAGCGACTGGCTGAGCAGCGGAGCAATTGAAACAACATCTGGAGACAATCGAACCCAAAGGGATCATCACCTGCCACAAAGTCTAACCCGGCGACGAGCCGTAACCAATCGACGGAATGTGCCTGACAGCCGGCAAAAACAGCCCGGCCACCGATTCAACGCATGCCGCGTGGCCCCGTTATCCGGTGGCCTTGTGATCCTGGGTGTTTCCAGAAGCGGCAGGGAACCTCAGCAATTGGGCTC
>JAIXZD010000053.1 GCA_027489895.1 Planctomycetaceae bacterium | reverse complement strand
CGTGGGGCCGCGGGCTGGTCTCTCTGGCAGAAACTGCCCGCTCGCGTCGAACAGAAGTCGTTCCGTCGTCGCCTGAAACGGTTTCTAGCGGGGCTCTCTGAGCCGCCTTCCCGGCGGTACCTCAAGTGGATTTCCATCTTCGATTCCCAGCGCCGCGACGATCTGCGTTCGCCGCGATTGGCTGGGGAGCTGCTGGGCGAAAATGGTCTGCGGTACGACCCCGCGGAGTTTATTGACGCGGCCATGGCCGAGGCCAATGGTCGCGATGAGATGACCCGCGCCACGTGCGGCGACGTCCTTACCTACCTTCCCTGCGACATCCTCAACAAAGTGGACATCGCGACGATGGCCTACAGTCTCGAGGCCCGTTGCCCATTTCTCGACCACCACGTCGCCGAGTTCGCCGCCACGCTCCCGATCGAGTTCAAGTATCAGCACGGTCGCGGCAAGCGGATTCTCGTCGATGCGTTCCGCGATCTGCTGCCCACCGAGATCATCGAACGGAAGAAGATGGGCTTCGGTGTCCCGCTCGATCACTGGTTCCGCGGCGAACTCGAACCGCTCGTCCGCGACGTGCTGCTCTCCGAGCGAACCACGTCACGCGGCTGGTTCAATCCGCAGACCGTGCGGCGACTGGTCGACGAACATGTCGGCCGCGCCTGGGACCACAGCGCCAGGCTCTGGACATTGCTCGTCTTCGAACTGTGGCAGCGCGAATGGGTCGACGGCCAACCCGAGCTGTAGCGGAAGCCGTGAGGCTTCCCCAGACTCACGCCGCGCGCAAACTTCCCACCCAACCCACTCCCCAGCCCCCGCACCGCGTCTACCCCGCGGGAATCGGCAAGCCCATTTCCCCCAGCAGCAGCTTCATGTCCTCCCAGACATCTTTCTTCGCGGCAGGGTTGCGCAGCAGGTACGACGGGTGATAGGTACAGAGCACCTTCGCCCGCTTGAATTCGAAGAACTGCCGCCGGAGTTTTCCGATCGCGACCTGCTTCCCGGTGACGTTCGTCGCCGCGACGGCACCCCAGCAGACAATGAAATCCGGATCGAGAATCGCGAGCTGGTCTTCCAGATACTCCCGGCAGTTCGCGCATTCCTGGGGCTCGGGCGGGCGGTTGCCGGGCGGACGGCACTTGAGAATGTTGCAGATGTACAACTCCTCACGCTTCAGCCCGCTGGCTGCGATGATCTTGTCGAGCAGCTGGCCCGCTTTGCCCACGAACGGAACGCCGCTGGCATCTTCGTCGGCTCCCGGGGCCTCGCCCACGAATACGAGTTTCGCCTGCGCGCTGCCCACACCAAATACCGTGTTCGTTCGGGCATTCGCCAGCTCGTCACACCGGCGGCAGGCCTTGACCCGGTCATTGAGCACGGTGAGCAGTTGAGTTCTCTCGTCGAGACTGCGCCGCGTCGATTCCAATGCCGGCGCACCGCGTGCGGGCTGACCGGGAAGGCCCCCCGCCTCCGGGGTTACGGGACCAGTCTTGGCGGATGACTTTGTGGCGGCGGGACGTGGCACCGGTGCGGCTTCCAATTCAAAGAGGGGTTTTTCTGCGGCTGGCGGCGGAGGAGACCCGGCAGGCGTTTTGGGGAGCGGTGATTGCGGGCGGGATTCGACCGTCTGCGGGCTGGCGGGAGTATTGATGTTTGTCGGAAGGGGATTTGTCGGAGCGGCGCTGGGTGTTGAGGCAGATCCGAACCCACCACCGCGCGGTTGAAACGACGGTCTGGGTGGGGGCGCGGACGGTGCGGCTGGCGTCGCGGCGGACGATACGGCAGATGGCACGGACGCTGCCGTGGTCCAGCCCGCCAGCAAGGCCGGATCGATCAGCGCGGTCGGTAGCGCGGCAAGCCCCGCTTCCTGCCAGCCCGCCAGCAGCAGCTTCACTCCCCGCTGCGGATCAAACGCCGTCACAACCTCTCCCTTGCCTGGATCGACTCTCAACGACCAACCGACCGTAGGGTGGGCACTGCCCACCAGCGCTCAACCGCATGACCCACCAAAAACCGTTGGATCGCCAACCGACCGTGTCGATTGGCGATCTGCGGCGTCGGTTGAAGCCGGGGGAAAGTCCGTTTGGTGGTTGTGGGTTGGTGAGCAGTGGTGGGCAGTGCCCACCCTACAAAACGTCACCCAACAACGCATCACGCGGTCGGCAGCTCCCAGCCTTTGCGGTATTCTTTCGTCAGGTACTGCTCGGCGTCGGGAGTGCCGGGGATGGTCATGGTGTCGGCTTTCCAGTCGAGCGGTTTTAGCCCGGCTTTGAGCGACACGTTCCCCAGCAGTGCCGATTCGGTCAGGTTGCTGGCGTAGGCAAAGTTGCAGGTCGTCGGCCCCTTCGTCTTCGTCGCTTCGATCCATTCTTTCCAATGGCCGATGGACGACGGGATCGTTTGCTCGACGGTCTTCAGTTCTTTTCCGTCCTGCATGAAGACCTTGTTCGTGCCGTAATCTGCGAGGATTCGCCCATCGCGGCCCTCAAACAGCACGGCGGAACTCTTGCCGTATTGCTCGGCCCCTTCGGGTTTCCAACCACCCTGGTACCAGGTCAGCGTGACCGGCGGTTGATCGCCCCGCGCGGGGAACTGATAGTCGACCTGCATCCGGGTGGGCGGTTCGTTGTCGCCGTCGTGGCCCTTCTCGGCCTTGCTGCAGACGACGTTCGTGGGCTGGGTCAGTCCAAGTGCCCAGAACGGCAGGTCGCAGTAGTGGCAGAAGAAGTCGGCCATCGAGCCGCCGCCAAACGCCCACCAGTACCGCCACTGGAAATGGAAATGCGATTCCGAGAAGGGACGGTACGCTGCCGGGCCGAGCCAGAGATCGTAGTTGACGTAGTCGGGCGGCATCGCATCGGCGGCTGGTTTCTTGAAGGCGGGGACGGAACTGGCCAGCCAGACGTGGACTTTCGTGACCGGTCCGATGACGCCGCCTTGCACCATTTCGACCACGCGGCGGTAGTTGTCGCCCGCGTGGATCTGCGTCCCCATCTGGGTCACGTTCTTGTATTTCTTGGCGAATTCGCCCACTTTCCGGGCTTCGGCGACCGTGTGCGTCAGCGGCTTTTCACAGTAGACGGCCAATCCCAACTGGAGCGCGGCGAGGGTGGGGCCGGCGTGCGTGTGGTCGGGTGTGGAAATGACCACCCCATCCAGGTTCTTCAGTTCGAGCACTTTGCGCCAGTCGTCGAACTTGGCGGCGGCCGGGTAGAGCTTGGCCACTTCGTCCAGCCGTTTGGCGTCGATATCGCAGATGGCGACGATGTTTTCGCTGGCGACATTGTTGAGGTTATCGCGGCCCTTGGCGGCGACCCCGATGATCGCGAGGTTCAATTTGCTATTGGCCGAGCGGGGCTTTTCGTCGGCAGCGCGGGCCGGGTTGTGGACCACTTCCAGCCCGGCGGGCAGCATCACCCCGGCCGCAACCGCTGCCCGGATAAAGTCTCGGCGGGAGACGGACTGAATTCGCGAGGCATCGTTGGCCTCCAGGGCAAGCAGCCGAGTCTTGGACATGCAGAAGTCTCCGCGCACGTGGTCTGGCGTCAACAGGGAACGTATCCAAGCAGAGTAATCAATTCCCCTGAGACGGCAACCACGGGGGAGAACGGGAGCTGGTTTTGGTCCATTGGCCGAGTACTGAGCAACGGTCGTCATCGTGGGAGTCGGAAGCGTTAGCGCCCGGAGGGTGAGCGACTCACGCTCGCGAGCAACCCAGGAAGCAATCAAAAACAACTGCAACCCGGGGGTTTTGAGGGAGTTCGAGAGGGGACGCGGGCGAAACGCCTTCGGGCGCTAACGCTTCCGGCTCCCAATAAACTTCCCATCGCCCCCTTCGCTGGCAACTGCCCACACGTTCGGGGCACAATCATTCCTCATGGATTCGGTAGCAGGGTTTCAGAGAACAGTCGACCGGGGCGAATTCAAACGTGGCCAGCGCGCGGGCCAAAGTGGGAGTGGGCGGCATGCAGACACGACGACGGTTTCTGGAAACTTCGACCCAACTGGTGCTGGCTGCTGGCGGTGCCGCGCTTTCAGCGGGGTCCGTGTCGGCGACAGAATCTCGATCGAGCGAGCCGCTGCATATCGCCAGCAACGAGTTTCCCTGGAGCACCTTTTTCAGCCGCGATCGACTCACCTGGTCGCATCATGACCCGCGCTGTCTGTCGCGGTTCGCCGATTCGGGCGTGATGGGGATGGAACCGATTGTGACTTCCGCGGAAGACGTCGCGAAGCTGTCGCCCCTGCTCCGCGACTTCCGTCAGGAGATGCGTTCGATTTACGTCAACGCCCGCCTGCACGATCGGGCCGTCGCGAGCGAAACCGTCGCCCGCGTCGTGGCGATTGCCGAAGAAGCACGGCATGTCGGCACACAGATCGTCGTGACCAACCCCGAGCCGATCAAGTGGGGCGGACCTCAGGACAAATCCGATGACGAACTGACCTGCCAGGCCGAACATCTCGACACGCTGGGGGCGGAGTTGAACCGCCTGGGGCTGCGACTGGCCTACCACAACCATGGAAGCGAAATGCGCAGTTCGGCTCGCGAGTTTCACCACATGCTGGCGGGAACCAACCCGAAGCACGTGGCCCTCTGCCTCGATGCCCACTGGATTTACCGCGGCTCCGGCAATTCGCAGGTCTGCCTGTTCGACATCGTGACCCTCTATGCCGACCGGATCGTCGAACTGCACCTGAGACAGTCCCACCAGGGCGTCTGGATGGAGTCGTTCGGTGCCGGCGACATCGACTACGAGCGGTTGGCCAGGATCCTCGCCGAGCGGAACATCCATCCCCATGTGGTGCTGGAGCAAGCCGTCGAGAACGGAAGCCCCAAGACCGTCACCGCGATCGACGCCCACAGAACAGGCCTGCTCGCGGCGCGGGCTCTGTTCGAAGCGACGAAAGGGTAGGGTGGGCACTGCCCACCACTGCTCACCAACCCCCACATTCCAAGCCATATCCCCCCGGCTTCAACAGACGTGGATAAGCTGGTTTAGGGCGGATTCCGTCCGCTGGTGAGCAATCCAAAAGCGGTGTGATCGGCCGTGCTGGTGAGCGCTGGTGGGCAGTGCCCACCCTACGACTGACCGCGAAGCTGTTTGATGTCGGTGGGGGCGAGCGAGAGAGGGAGCCCCGAATCGGTACGCAGCGTGATCCCATCGAGTGGGTCAATCGAAATGAGGGTGCCCGTGAGCGTGCCCTCGGTTGTGTCGACGCGGATCGTCTCGCCGACCAGGCAGGCCCGCTTCCGCCATTCGGAGAGCAGCCCAGACAGGCCCTTCTCTGACGAGAGTCGGTACCAGGCATCCAGTTCGGTCAGCACCGCACAGACGAGGTCGGTTCGATCGAGCCTGTGCCCGGCGAGGGTGTCGAGCGCGGTCGCGCGCAGATCGTCGCTGTCTGGCGGGGCCGCGTGGACATTGAGTCCAATGCCAATCACTGTCCCCACGGCTTCGGCCGAGTTCCCGAGCGCCGCCCGCTCGACCAGAATCCCTCCAACTTTGCGGCCATCCGCATAAATGTCATTGGGCCATTTGATCCCGAGTGGTCCGGGAACAAACTGCTCGAGTGCCCGTGCGACGGCGACCGCAGTCAGCGAAACCAGCGCCGCCGGGGCCGAGAGCGATTCGGGCGGAAACAGAACGACCGACATCAGAATTGACGCACGGGGTGGTGCGAGCCAGACCCGTCCGCGCTGTCCTCGTCCCGCGGACTGCTCCTCCGCGAGAACGACCAGCCCCGCATTGGCGGGCGTCCGAGCCGCCTGAAGTGCGGCATCATTCGTACTGGCGATTCGATTCCAGACCTGAACATTGCGGCCAATCAGCGGCAGCCCCAGTGCCTCCAGCCGATCGGGATCGAGAGGCGGCCAATCGACAGCCGCCATCAGACGGTCCTCTTGAGCCAGTCGAGGCACTTGGCAAACACCGGATCGGCCATCGAATGCCCCAGCCCATGATTCCAAAACCCAAGCAGACCCTGACCAGCCGCGAGCTTGTAGGCCCGTCGTGCGGATCGAACATACGGTTCGGTCTCCGCACCATCCGCCCCGCCACGATCCTTCCCCCCCGCCACGATCAGTAACGACCGCGGTGCCACCAACGCCAGGAGTTGCTGCGGCGCGAGCTTTTGCGCGGTGGCCTGGGTGGGGCCATCCGGGCCGAGGTACCACGGAGCGTCCCAGTTCGTCTGGGCAAATCCCACGCCGCCGTCGCTCGCCACGCCCGATCGGATCCGCTCATCAAAGGCCATCAGGTAGACCACTTCCTTGGCCCCCAGCGAATGCCCAAACGTGCCGATTCGCTCGCGATTCACGTCTGGCGCCAGGCGTAGCAGCGCGTCGACGCTCGTTCGCGCATCGAACAGCATCTTGTGCATGCCCCGCATTTCGGGGTGCCGGGCGCGCAGGCGGTCCACGGCCGCAGTGTAGTTGGGGACATCCTGCCATAGAAAATTCTTGGGGCAGAAGACGACGAACCCGGCTCGAACCAGATCGACACCACGGGCCTGGTCCCCTGCTTCCCCCACGCCGGCAATCTCGTCGATCGTACGGTTCGAGGTCTGATGCAAGGCCAGCACTGCCGGGTAACCCCCGGGGGGAGCGGGCTGATTGGGGATGAGTAGATGCGCATCGAGCCAGGCCCCCGGTTCGGCTTCCCACCGCACCGTCCGCCGGGTGTACCCCTCGTGCCGTTCCGTAGACACGGTTTCGATGGCAGGCGTGGCGGTTGCCTTTGGTGCCGGTCCCAGGAAAGACAGCCAACGGGACTTCAGTCGCTCGCGCTCGGCGGCCCAGCCTGCAGGCGTCTCGATCGGCCGCCCTTGTTCATCCACGAGTAATGGCGGGACCGCTTCGGGACCACCGGCTGGCAAGTCGGCAATCAGGACGGGATCGACGGGGGGCGATTTCACATCGTCCGCGCGGCCACGCCCTCGCGACAGAGTCCCGAACAACGCCGCGACAATCGACACCAGCCAGTTTCTGCGACGCATCGGCAAGATTCCCTTGATCATGGGGACTCAGCGGGCGTTTCCAGCCCCGCCTCACGTCTGCGGCAGCGGACGAGTCGTTCCAACTCGGCCAGCAGCGTCTCGCAATCGAGCGACGACGTATCGATCACGACCGCATCATCGGCCGGACGCAGCGCCCCCACCTTGCGTTCCGCGTCGCGACGATCGCGGCCTTCAATCTGTTCCACCAGCGTGTCGAGATCGACCTCTTCTCCGCGGGATCGCAACTCGGCCTGACGCCGGCGGGCCCGTTCACGGGGATCTGCGGTCAGAAAGAACTTGCACTCCGCCCCAGGGAAGGCAATCGTTCCCTGATCGCGTCCTTCCGTCACAAAGTCCCGACCGCCAGCGATCTGCCGTTGCAGTTCGACCAGCAGTTCCCGCACGAGGGTGTTGGCCGCAACAAACCGAGATTCTTCCGTCACACGAATCGTCCGAATTGCGTCGGAGACATCCTGTCCATTCGCGAACACCCGGCCCTCGCGAAAATCGAATTCGGCCCGCCGTGCTGTTTCGGCGACGCAGGCATGATCGGTCAGGTCCAGTCGACCTTCCAGACAAAGCCACGTCACCGCGCGATACATCGCGCCGGTGTCGAGATACTCAAATCCGAGTCGTCGCGCCAGTTCCCGGGCCGCCGTACTTTTTCCAGCGCCGGCCGGTCCGTCGATCGTCACAATCATGGGGGCGTACTGCGAGGTCACGAGAATCCTGTTGCGACAAACTCCGTCAACGTCAGCGAGTCTCAGGCGCCGATTGCGGCTCGGAACGCGGGATACGGTCCATCGCCATTTTCGAGCGGGAATGACGACAAAACACGGGACGCCGCAAGGTAGCGCTCGATGTCGGCCCGAATCTCTTCCACTGCCGTTCCGGTCAGTTTATCGCTCGGGTAGGCCTGTTTCACCCGTGCCAGCCAGAGTTCCACGGGATCGGCTGACGGTTCCGCAGGCGGGTCGGCGGGCGAATCAGCGGCGACGCAGGCCGTGGTCGAGCCAACCACCGTCGCTCCGACGGTCCAATTGAGAAACTCGCGTCGATCCGGCATGTTTTCGCTCCCTCGTCCTAAGTCCCGGCAGAAACTCCGCGACCAATTCCTTCACGACAACACGATGATAGACCGCGTCCGTAGCGAACGAAATCCAGACGCGGACGAGTCGCCCGACATCAAAGGCTGGTTCGATCGGCGGGCGCGGGAATGACGTTGTGGCAGTACACTCTTCGGAGTGGTCGTGACGACAGGCGGTTGCGGTCGGGATAGGCCCTGAGGGGACATTCGAGATTGGCCGTGGTGAATTCTTCCAGCTTTTACGCCGCCCCCTGTCGGGGAGACCGGGTGTTGATCGGGCGGGGGCTGTTCGCCGCTCGACCGATTCAGCGCGGCGAGTTGATCCTGACGTTTCAGGGGCCCGAATTGTCGCTGGCCGAAGTCAGAAAAAAGGGCGCTCTGGCTGCCAATGCGCTGCAGGTTGGGCGGGGGCTGTACCTCGACCTCGAAGAACCGGGGCGCCTGCTCAATCATTCCTGCGACCCGAATGTGGGGGTGTTTCGAGGCGTGGAAGTTCGTGCGTTGCGGTACATTCCGACCGACGCGGAGCTCTGCTTCGACTATTCAACGACCGTCGGCGACGGGTGGACCATGGCCTGCCGCTGCGACACGCCGGCCTGCCGGGGCATCGTCCGCGCGTTTCTCACGCTCCCGGAACCAATTCGCCTGCGCTACGCGGTGCTGGGAGCCGTCTCGCCCTTCCTGCTGGACGACTTTTCAGCGTAAAGTCTATCCTGTCAGAGAGTTACACCACGGAAGATAGTTACCGGAAAAATGCGATACCTGTGGAAGGTACGCAGACTCCTGCCGTCGTGCCCTTCGCATACACGCTGTGACATTGCGTGGGATAGGCTTCCAGCCTGTCGAATTTCCAGACTCTCCAGCGAGCAAATGACAGGCTGGAAGCCTATGCCACGGATTCTGCTATCGCTCTTTGCCGGGCCGTCTTGCCTTTCCTTGGTGCCTTCGTGCCTTGGTGGTCAAATGTACCTCTCCAGCCACGTAAACCCCGTCTTGAGGCGTTTTGGCGAACTGGCGTAGCATCCCGGCCCGAACTGCACTCCCGTTAACGCGTTGCGTGAACTGCATTGATTCCAGGTTGTTACGTCAACGGCATTGCCCACAGGTGATGCCTCCCGAGTTCCCGTGCAGACCCCGACCGGCATTCCTATCCGGCGGCGCGCCCTTCCCGGGCGAGTCGCTCCCGTGACGGTCCCCGTGGTCCCTTCCACTCCTGCGCCTATGGCCCGTACCGGTTTTCTCTGGCCCAAACATCTCGCCTACGCGGTGCTCGCGCTGGCGGTGGTGGTGAGCCTTTCGGAAATCGGACTGCGCGTCTACGACTCGGCGACCGGACAGGTCACCCGCCGTCAGTTGTACGACCGCGGCCTGCTCTGCAAATCGTGGTTTGTCCATCACACGCTCCGGCCCAGCCAGGTGTTTGCTGTCAAACATCCCGATCGCGACGAAAAAATCCGCGTGGCGATCAACAGTCTGGGGTATCGCGGCCCGGAACCGCGAATCCCCAAACCAGCGGGTGTGTACCGCGTGGTTTGCCTGGGAGACGACCAGACGTTCGGCCAGGCCGTGCCCCTCGATGCGACCTGGCCGGCGCGATTGGAGTCCATTTGGAAAGACGCCACGCCGCTCAAGATCGAGGTGCTGAACGCCGCTGTTCCCGGTTATTGTCCGCTGCTGCAGTACCTGCAACTGAAACTGCAGTTGGGCAGTCTTCAGCCGGACCTGGTGATCGCCCAGTTCGATCCGTCGGACGTGGCCGAGGACTACGCTTGCCGTCGGCAGTTGCTCACCTCGGCTGACCGAGTCCCCCTCAGTTGCAGTCACCCCGATCTTTATCTGAAGCGGGGCGAGCTGAATAAGCCGGTCAACCAGCCGTGGCTGCTGCCCGAGGTGCTCAAAACCGAGGTGGCCAAGTTCTGGACGGATCGCATGCTGACGGAATCGAGCAAGACGATCGATTCGCCGCAGGGGAAATATGCCTGGATCGAGGATTCCCCCCCCGACCTGGACGTCTATGTCGACCAGTGCCTCGCCCCCCTGTTGCGAATGCAGCGGCATTGCGATGCCCTGGGGATCGATTTTGTCGTCGTCGTGCAACCGGCCGCGTGGCAGGTTTCTCCGACCGCGACGCCCGGCGAAGCGGCTCGGGCGGCCGCCGGGATTGCCCCGGGGGCCGAGTATGGCGGAAACGGTCCCTCGCAGCGGTTGCGCGAGTTTTGCGATGAAGCGGGCATCGCCCTGGTCGACTTGACCGAGCCGTTTCGTAGACAGGAAGAGAGCGACACGCTGTTCTGGACCGAGTCGCCCACACTGTCGGACCGGGGCCATGAGCTGGTCGGGCGAACCTTGGCGCGTCGGCTGGTGGGATTGCTCCCCGGTCAGCCCGTCCCGGCCGCGCCGTCGGCGGTCGAATCCCACCCTGACGAGCTGACGCGTAAACCCAGACCAAATCCGTTGGGAGGGGCCACGGTGGCCCGCCCGGGGCGAGGGGGGTTTGAAAGCGGAACCGCTCGCGAGTAGGCTTTGGAATCGTGAGACATGGGGGTTTCCCCTATGTCCTTTCGGGAACATCGGCCCAGGGCCGAGATCAGAGAGTCGCGGAACCGGGAAGTCGTCGAGGACCAAACCAGCAGGCGGACGGGCGGGCCATGGCCATGTTGCGTGTTGTTCGGGGCAGTGTTCCCGGACAGGTCGTCGAATTGACCGGAGACCGAATGGTGCTGGGGCGACATCCCAGTTGCCAGGTTGTGCTGGACAACGCCGCGGTCAGCCGGACCCATGCGCAGATTCTGCAGAATCATGGCGAGTTCTCGGTTGAAGACCTGCACAGCCGCAATGGCACGCTGATCAACGGTCAAAAGATCCGCGAGCGGACGAAGCTGGCCGACGGGGACGAGATCCGTGTTTGCGATGTGGTGATGACGTTTCACCTGTCGCTCCCGGCGATCGGCGCGTTGCCCACCAGCGATGGGACCTTGCCGCCCTCACCTCGGCCGACCGGACTTCTGGCGACGGTGACCGGCGAGCTGTTTGTGCCAACGGCTTCCTCGGCCGATGTCCTGATCGAAGACAACTCGTCGATCATTTCGTCGCTGGATGTCTCCCCGATGCCGGGGATTCCGCGTGTCGAAGTTCGTCCCGAGGCGAAACTGCGGGCGATGATGGAGATGACGCGGTCGCTGGGGGGCTCCCTCGATCTGACCAAGCTGCTGGGAAACTTCCTGAAAGGTCTGTTCAACATTTTCCCGCATGCCGACCGAGGCTGCGTGCTGTTGAAGGACGAAGAGACAGGCCGGATCGGCATCAAGGCGATGCAGACGCGTCGCGACGATATCGACAGTCGCGGGCGAGTCAGCATGACGATTGTCCGGCATGCGATGAGTACCCGCCGGGCGATCCTCAGTGCCGATGCGGTCGACGATCAGCGGTTTGAGGTGAGCGAGTCGCTGTCCAATCTGCAGTTGCGGTCGGTGGTGTGCGCCCCGCTGGTCGGGCTGCAGATGCAGGTCTACGGGGTGATCCAGCTCGACACGCTCGATGTGCGGCAGCAGTTCGTGCAGGAAGACCTCGACGTGCTGGCGAGCGTGGCCACCCTCGCGACGCTCGCGGTCGAGAATGCAACCTTGCATCAGGCGGCCCTCAAGCAGCAGTCGATGCAGCGCGAGATCGATTTTGCGCAACAGGTACAGATGGGGTTCCTGCCGACCGAAAGGCCCCAGGTCGACACGTATCAGTTCTTCGACTTTTACGAAGCGGCACAGGGGGTCGGAGGGGACTTCTTCGACTATGTCCCGCTGCCTGGCGGAAAGGTCGCACTGGGGTTGGGAGATGTCGCGGGGAAGGGTGTCGCCGCGGCGCTACTGATGGCCCGGCTGTACTCCACCGCGCGGTTTGAATTGCTCACCCGACCGACCCCGGCCGAGGCGATGACGGGCCTCAATGCGCAGCTGGCATCCAGCGGTCTGGGGCATCGGTTCGTGACGCTGGTGTTTCTGGTGATCGACCCGGCAACCCATCGAGCCACGCTCGTCAACGCCGGGCACCTGGTACCCCTGCTGCGCAAGGCGGACGGGTCTATCGTCAAACTCGAGTATGCCGATTCGGGGCTGCCCCTGGGGATCACGCCCGACGTCATCTACCGACAGTGGGAGTTCGATTTCGAGGTGGGGGATGTCGTGGTCCTGTTCACCGATGGGGTCACCGAGGCGACGACCGACGGCAACGAGCTGTACGGCGTGAAGCGGCTGAGCGAGTTTGTGGCGAACGGTCCTGAGGACGTGGAACCGCTGGGCGAAGCCCTGGTGGCCCATGTCGAGGCGTTCTGCCAGGGCACGTCGCAGCGTGACGATA
This sequence comes from Planctomycetaceae bacterium, assembly GCA_027489895.1. Lineage (GTDB taxonomy): Bacteria > Planctomycetota > Planctomycetia > Planctomycetales > Planctomycetaceae > JAIXZD01. The sequence goes on along the minus strand of JAIXZD010000053.1, from coordinate 1,075 downwards.
TCTGTCTCATTTGCGCCAAGCGGATTGCCTGACATGCCCGATGCCTCTCCCGCACTCCCCGGGGCGGTTCTGTTCGATTTTGATGGCACGCTCGCCGACAGTTACCCGGCCATCACCGCCAGCGTGAACTTCATTCGCTCGCGATATGGCCTCGCGCCGCTCACCGTGGCGGAAGTGAAACCGTTCGTCGGACATGGCCCCGAAAATCTGCTGGAGCACACGGTCCCCGGGTGCAATCCTCCCGCCGACGGACAGGCCTACCGGGCGCATCACCCCGAAGTGATGTACGAGTCGACCTCGCTGTTTCCGGGAGTGTCTGGAGCCCTGTCCAAGCTGGCGGCGCTGCGCGTGCGGCTGGGGATCTGCAGCAATAAGCCGCGGCGGTTCACCGTCGCCTTGCTGGAACACTTTGGCGTGGCGCCGCTGTTCTCGGTGATTCTCGGCCCCGAGGATGTCGCGGCGGCGAAACCCGCGCCCGATATGCTGATCGCGGCGGGCGAACGCCTGGGGCTGGACCGGGACCGACTGCTCTACGTGGGCGATATGCGGGTCGACCTGCAGACCGCCCGGGCCGCAGGCGTGCGAGTCTGGCTGGTGCCGACCGGATCGGATTCGCGGGCCGACCTGATCGCTTCGGGTCCGGATCGGCTGATCGACAGGATCGCGGACATCCCCGATCTGTTGACCGGGTCTGATCTCACCCGACCGGTATCTCCCGAGAGTTCGCAGTGATGCGGATCGCCGTGCTCGCGAATGCGGCGGGCTACTACGCGCGCGACCTGTCGCGGGTGATTGTTGATCGCGGGCATGAGCCGCTCATTCTGCCGTTTTCGGGGCTGGTCGCTCGCGAGCCGCATGCGGCGCTCGGGATTCAACCCATCTCGGAAGAACCGGCCCGCTGGCTGGCGGACGTTGATGCGGTGCTGGTGCGGACGATGCCGCCCGGGTCGCTGGAGCAGGTCATCTTTCGGATGAACGCCCTGGCGCGACTGGAAGCGGCCGGAGTGATCGTGGTGAATTCCGCGCGGGCGATTGAATCGGCGGTCGACAAGTACCTGACGACAGTCCGGCTGCG
>JAIXZD010000004.1 GCA_027489895.1 Planctomycetaceae bacterium | reverse complement strand
TGCTGACCGTTCGCCGCATCCCACAGCTTCGCAATCGCGTTCGCGCCGGCCGTCGCCACCCGCAAACCATCCGGACGAATCGCCAGCCCCGCGATCGGCCCGCCATGATTCATCGAGCGGAACGCCTGACCGTTGCCGATATCGATCCCACGGATCAGCCCATCCTCACTGGCAGCCCACAAATGTGTCGGCGTCGCCGGGTTGATCGCCAGTCCCGTGATCGGGGCGTTGCTCCCCGCGATGACCAGCCCCGCCACCACGCTGAGACTCTTCACTGACTTGTCTGCCGCAGCCGCCACAAAGCTCTTCGGATCGGCACCCGCCGCAGCCAGTGCATCGATGGCACCCGTCTGTTCGGCAAACTGCTGCACGAGCTGCCCCGTCTTCAGGCTGTGGACCGTCACCAGATTCGCAACCGTCCCCGAAGCAACGAACTCGCCATCGCCCGAGAACGCCACGCTCTTCACGGCCGCCGGAATCCCCGCCAGCACATGGAACTGATGCCCCCCGCCATTCCCGGCGTTCCACACCTTCGTCTGATTGTTCTCACCTGCGGTCGCCAGCCACTGGCCATCGGCCGAGATCGCCAGATCAAACAGTTTCGCACCATGATTCGCGGCAAACTGCTGGGCGCCGTCCGCCGGATTGAACCGCCGCACGTGTCCGTCTTCGCACGCCGTGAACACCGCTTCGCCGCCGTTCGCATAGACCAGACCGCGAATCGCCATCGCCGGATGGACCAGTCCCCGCTCGTAGTTCAGCGTATGAACCGCCTGCACCTGGTCCGCGCTCGCCACCAGCAGCAGGTTGCTTGCCCCGGCAAATTCGACCCGATTCGCCCCCGCATCCACCTTCCGCGCTTCCAGCAGTTGGCCCGTCGCCAGGTCCCACACCACCAGCAGATTCTCAGCCGTCCGCGTCACCAGTCGCGTCGCATCGGCCGACATCGCTACCTGCTTCACCGCGCCGCCCGGCCCCGTCAGCGTCCACAGCACATTGCCATCCGGCTTGTAGACCCGCGTGACGTTGTCCGTACCGCTCACCGCGATCTTCTGTCCATCCGCACTCACCGCAAGTCCCGAAACCGCCTGGCCCGGCGTCAGCCCGACCACCTGCGCGCCATCCGCCGGATTGAACACCCGCACCGTCCCGTCGGCCGAACCAAACGCGACCTGATTGTTCCCCGGCTGAATCGCACCCACCGTGACCGGACCCGTGAACCCGGCGAGATTCGCCAGCTCTTTCGACTCGCTGACGTTCCAGACCTTCCCCGTATTGTCCGCCGCCCCCGAAGCGACCACGTTGTTGTCATTCGTGAAGGCGATCGCCGTCACCGTATTCGTATGCCCGACGAACTTCGCCAGTTCCTTCGCTTCCGCAATGTTGAACACCCGCGCCGTCTTGTCGGCCGATCCCGCGGCAATCAGCGTTCCATCGGCGTTGAACCCCAGCGCCGTGATCGCACCATCGAACGCCACGATCTTCTTCGTGACATTCCCCGAGGCCACGTCCCGCACAATGATCGCCGGCTTCCCGCCCTCGACCCCATCCGTCGCGCTCAGCTTGCCATCCCGACTGAGCGTGCTCACGGTCACGGCCGCACCGTTATCACTCGGGAACGCCCGCGCCGCAGCCACATCGAGCTTGAACAGCGACACCTGTCCGTCGGCGTAACCCGCCGCGACATTGTTCCCCGCCGGATGAATCGCCACCCGCGTCAGTTCCGCCGTCCCGCCCACCAGCGTCTGCACCAGCATCCCGCTCGCCACATCCCAGACGCGAATCGTCCGGTCCACGCCGCCCGAAACCAGTCGTGCTCCATTTTGGCTGAACTTCACGCTCGTCACCGCACCGGTATGACCGGCCAGTTGCTTCACCGCCGCGCCCGTCGCCACATCGACCAGCGTCACCTTGCCATCCGCTTCCGGAATCGCGAGCAACTTGCGATCGGGGCTCGCCGCCAACGCAGGCGCCGCGGCCTGAGGCTGCACCAGTGCAGGCAGTGCGACCGGCGTCGTCCAGATGCGAATCATTTTGTCCGCATGACCGGTGAACAGTTTCGTGCCATCCACCGCCACCGCGAGCGACGTGATCGGAGCCGGGGTATCGACGCGTGCGACCTGCGCCCCGCTTGCCACATCCCAGACCCGCACCGACTGATCCGCACTCGCCGAGACCAGCTTCGCGCTGTCCGCCGTGAACGCGAGGCCCGTCACCGTGCCCGCATGACCGGCCAGCGTCTTCGCGACAGACCCATCCGCCAGATTCCAAACCCGCACGACGTTGTCCGTCGAAGCAGTCGCCGCCCACTTGTCATCGGCACTCGTCGCCACAACATTCACCGCGCCCGGCGACCCCGCCAGATTCAGCTTCGCGCTCACGTCCGGCTGGACCCACAGCTTCACTTCCCGATACCCGCCCGAGGCCAGCATCTTGCCATTCGGTGTCATCGCCAGCGAATGGACGAAATCGCGATGGGCCGACCCCGGTCCATACATCGGCTTGCCGTTGTGCTGGATCGACAGCAGATTCGGGTCCGTCAACTGCGCGACAAGGTCACCCGACGGAACATGGTAGATCGCGATGCCATTCGCCCGGCCGCACGCCACATACTGACCATCGCCGGAAATCGCTGTCGCATAGATCGGATGGACTCCCTTCGGAATCGGCTGCCAGACAATCGTCTTCCCGCCCGACCCCATCCCTTCGCTCGCCCCTTCGAGAATCCACTGCTTGAGGATGCCCAGTTCTTCCGGCGTCATCGCCGTCGCTTCGACCTTGTTGGGCAGGGGCGGCATCGCCGGCAGAAACGTCCGGGCCGACATCGTGTAGAGCACACTCTTCTCCGGGTCTTTCGACACGACCGAAGGGCCGCGTTTTCCGCCCTTCAGAATGCTCTTCACATCTTCGAGGATCAGCCCGTTCTCGGCGATTGCCACGTTGTGACACGCGACGCATTTCGCATCGAGAATCGGGAACACATCCTTTTCAAAGTCGACGGGCCGACCCAGTTTCGCCTCGACCGGCACAATCCCCGTCTCGGCTGGCTTCTCTTCCGCGCGAGCGATCCCGCCCACACAGAACACAGCCACCAGCAGACACCGCAACCATCCCGAAGAACGGAAGGCCGCAGAAACCAAGGACGTAACTTTCGAGGTCGAACCCATCATGACCATCTCCCGCCAGAGGGTGGGCACCGCCCACCTTTGCTCACAATCAAGGCGCTTGACATTCACCACCAAGGCACAAAGGCACCAAGGCAAGTCAGTTCAAACGCCGCTCTCCACGATCATCCACTTTTGACTTTTGACTTTGCGGGCGAGTAGCCCGCTTTTATTCCACCGTCAGCACGACAGGCTGATCAATCGCCGCCGGGCCGTTGAATTCCATGCTGGCTCGCACCACCAGGTTCGGCAGTGCCCCCTGGGTCGCATCACCCGCGGCCGTGACGATCAATGTCCCCTCGGTCTTGTCCGCCGGAACTTCCACTTCAGGAGCTGCCAGTCCCACCACGCCCGGGGGCAGCGGCAGCGACAGTTTCACCGGACCGGCAAAGCCGTTCGCCCGCGTGACCGTCACCTTGACCTCCACCGACGAACCCCGGCCCACTTTCCCGCCGTTGGCCGGCGCGGCAGCCAGAGTCCCCGGACCAGGCTTCACGACGAGCGTGATCGACTCGGCCGGAGCCAGCACATTGATCGCCTGCGGTTTCGCGACGTTCGCCGTATCGGTCGCCTTCTTGTCGGCCGCCGTTTTTGTCGCCGTCGCCGTGGTCATCACTGCGGTCGTGTCTGTCACCAGCTTCACTGCGACCGCCTGCTCATCGACCGCGACCTTCGCCGCCGCCGCCGTATCGACCACAGCTTTGTCCGCAATCGCTTTGCCGTCGGTCGCCTTTTTCAGCGTCTCGGTCGCCGTCGCCAGCTTGCCGTCCGCCGCCACCTTGGCTTCGTTCGCTTTCTTGAGGGCCTCGGCCGCATCGGCTGCCTTTTTGTCGCTCGCGACCTTCACTTCCGTCGCCTTCGTCACGACCACGGCCGCATCGGCCGCCACCTTCTCCGCAGCCAGCTTGGCATCCTGCAACGCCTTGTCGTCCGTCTTGGCATCCGCATCGGCTTTCGCCTTGGCGGCCGCTTCATCAGCCGCTTTCTTGGCGGCTTCCGCATCGACCAGCGCCTTATCGCTCGTTTCCTTTTCGAGGGCAGCCGCTTTGTTCGCCGCGTCGGCATCGACCGCAACCTTGTCCGCCGCGTCCTTCTCCGTCTTGGCGGTCTTCGCCGCCGCATCCGCATCCGTAAACGCCTTGTCGGCCACCGGCTTGTCATCCGCCGCCTTCTTCGCTGCCGCAGCCGTATCAGTCACTTTCTTGTCAGCGGCCACTTTCCCTTCCGTCGCCTTCTTGACCGCCTCGGTCGCATCCGCCAGCGCCTTGTCGGCAGCGGCTTTCTCCGCCGCCGCCTGATCCGCCTTATCACCATGTCGGCGATAGCTTACCGGCCCCTGGCCCTGCAGCAGGAACGTGTACG
>JAIXZD010000320.1 GCA_027489895.1 Planctomycetaceae bacterium | reverse complement strand
GGGTTCCGTTGAAAATCCCTTCGATCCACTTGTCTTGCGGGACGTTGTGGTTGACGCGCGTCGCCGGGTCAGCGTTGTGGCCTAGGAACGCCATAATTGTGTTGCTCTTGTCCAGAATTATCAAGCGGCCGTGCAGGTCGGGGACGCTGACGTAGTCTCCCTGAACGGCGGCGCTCGTCGGCATGCCCAGGCCCGTGATCACGACTTCGATGAACTCGCCCTCGAGGCTGTAGTGCAGCAGGCGGCCCTTCGGGGCGTGGTTGCGGTCGCAGATGAGCAGCCGGGGCGGGTCGTACCGCGTGTCGAGCGTCATCCCGTGGGCGGTGTTGAACTCCTGTTCGCCGTTGCCCTTTTTGCCGAAGTGCTTGAGGTATTTCCCCTTGGCGTCGAACTTGAAGATCGTGTCGCTGGCGTAGCCGTCCGAGAGGAAAATGTCTCCGTTCGGGGCAACGGTGATGGCCGTGGGGGCGAACTTCTTGAGGTCGAGGCCGGACTCCTGCGGGAAGGGGAGGCGGAGGGCAATGTCGCCCGTTTCCGCGTGGAACTTGATCCCCTCGGCCGCGTTGTTGCGGGCCCCGAAGATGAACTCGTCATCGCCTTCCTTGCGGATTTCGATGTCGTGCAGGGCGGTGTAGTCCGGCCCGACGAACCGCCGCACCAGTTTCCCCTCGGGGCTGAAGACGAACACGCCCATGTTGGCGCTGGTGTAGATCAGCCCTTTGGAATCGACGACGACGCCGCCATGCGTGGCGCCGATCTGCGACTTGCCGTTCTCATCCAGTCCCCAGCCGGGGACGGTGTCGAACGTCATGATGCCGCAGCCCATGCGGACCGGCTTGACGGTGGACGCCGCAGGCGGGGCATCGGCCGCCCGAGCGAGCGAAGTCTGCCCCAACAGGACAGCCCCGAGCAAAAGAATCTGGGTGAAAGAGAAGCGCAGCATGAAGCCATTCCCGCGGAGAGAAACACAACTTGGGTCACACACAGTCCGACACAACCAACCGCCCGAACGGGCATCGACGATCTTCGATCCGATCGCCCCGGCAAGTATGAATCGACGCCCCCCCGGATGCAAACCGGCGTGCCCCAGACCAGGCGAGCCGCCCCCCCTCTTTCCTTGGTGTCTTCGTGCCTTTGTGGTGAGGAAGACGCCCCGCAGAGTTCATCTCGCCCGGATTTCCCAAACGGCGTACAGTCCCGCCCGAGGCGGCAATCCGCCGCAACGAAGGAAACCCCGTGCGGGAGAAAGACGATGCCAACAGTGCGGGTCAACAGAGAGCACGGCTGCCCGACGCACCGTCGCCCCACGCAGCACACGCTTCCCGCATTCGTCGGCGGTGTCCTTCTCTGGGCCGGACTGCTGCTGGCTGGATTCGTCCTGACGAATACAGGGCAGGGCGGTGACGATCCCCTCGAACCGACCACCTCTTCGCCACCCACCGAACAGGCCACAACCGAGCCAGTCGCCGCAGAGCCCGACACCACCGAACCCATCCCCGCGCGCATCGAACCAGTCCGGCCGCTCCCTCCCGCCTGGCGCGACGACGCCGCCCTCCACGCCCTCGCGTGTCTCGGCGCGAATACCGCGTTCGTCGCAGGTGACCACGGCGTGCTACTAAAAACCGACGATGCGGGCGAAAGCTGGCGACCGATCGAAACCGGCACCACCGCCTCGCTGCGGGCCATCGTCGCCCCGACCGACAAGTTTCTGATCGTCGTGGGTGGCGAGCGGGCGGCCTGGACGGGCGAGTCGCGCGGCGTCGTGCTCGTCAGCCGCGACGGCGGCGTCACCTGGACCGACAAAGCCCGGACCTCCGAGGGCCAGCGGCTGCCCCGATTGACTGGCGGACGGTTCTTCTCGCCGCAGCAGGGACTCGTCTGGGGCGACCCCGCCGGGGAGGGCAGCCTCTGGGCGGGAGCGGGTCTGTTCCGCACCGAAGACGGCGGCGACACCTGGCTCCCCGTCCCCGCCATGTCGTCGGTCGGTTGGCAGGCCGGGGCGTTCATCGACCTCGATCAAGGCGTCGTCGCGAATCGCTTGGGCGACACCCGGCTGGTCCTCGGGTTCGAGTCGCAGCCCACCCGTCTCGACCGCCTCGCCGATCGCCGCCTGCACGCGATTCAGTTGCTGCGCGGCGGTGCGGGCTGGCTGGTGGGGGACTCGGGGACGCTGCTCAAGACCGAGAACTCGGGCGTCTCGTGGACCGCCGCGATGCCGCTGTCGCCCGCTGTGCGGCGCACGGTCGACTTTCACGCCGTCTGGTCCGACGAACGGGTCGTCCTCGCCGCGGGGATGCCCGGCAGCATCGTCTGCCGCAGTCTCGATTCCGGAGCCACGTGGGAAACCGTCCGCACACCCGTCACCGCCCCGCTCTCCGCGCTGCAGGTGACTCCTTCGGGCACGGGGTACGCCGTGGGCGCGTGGGGGCAGATTCTGCGCACGACCAATGCAGGCGAAACCTGGAACGTGGTCCGAGGGGGCGAGCGACGTGCCGCCGCGCTCGTCATCGCTGCGCGTGAGAGCGAGATTCCCTGGCCGGCACTGGCCGACTACTCCGGCGAACAGGGGTTTAGAACCCAGGTGACCGTCGTCGCCCCCAATCGCGAGGCACCGCGCTACTCGGCTGCCGAAGCCCTCATTCCCGCCGTCGGGGCAGGGGGGCTCGACGCGGCGACCCGGCTCGCCATCGACCGTCCCGACCTCGACCGCAACGCCGCCCAACTGATCGCCGCCTGGGACGAAACGACCGAAGGCACCTGGCGCCGCCAGCTCGTCGCCACGCTCGTTCGCGAGCTGCGGGCCTGGCGACCGTCGGTCGTCATCGCCGGCCCCGCGCTCCCGGGCGATGCCGTCTCCGCTCTCGTCCACGAGGCGATCGCCAAAGCCTGCGACGAAGCGGCCGATTCCACCCGTCACCTCGAACTGGCCGACCAGTTGCAGCTTCCCACCTGGCCCGTCGCCCGCCTCTTCTTGATGACGGGCGACCACATGGCCCCCGGCAGCGGCGGTGTAACGCTCGACCCGGCCCGCTATCTGCCTCATCTGCGCTCCACGGGCGACACGTTCGTCGCTCGAGTCGGCGGCCGCAGTCTGGGCGACGGTTCGCTCGCCCGCTCGGGCGGATTCTCGCTCGCCTTCAGCCGGGCCGAGCGGACCGATGGTCAGCGCGACGCACCGACCGACCTCTTCAGCGGCCTCCGCATCACCCCCGACAGTCCCGCCCGCCGCCCGTGGGACCCGATCGACAGTGAACTCGCTGCCGGGGCCGAGCGTTCCGCCCGCAATCGCAAAACGGTCGATGCGTTTCTGGTGCGGACCCTCGGGGAGACCGGCCGTCGCGACGACCGCGCCGCCGACCAGTTGATCGCGAATCTCCCGGAGATTGTCCGCGACCTCCCGCCCGATGAAGCCGCCGCCCAGCTCTCGTCGATTTCCTCCCGCTACAAGGTGGGCGGACGATGGGATGCCGCCGAACAGGTCTGTCTCGAACTGCTCCGGAAGTACCCGAACGAACCGGCCACGCAGGTGGAACTCGCCACCCAGGTCCAGCTTTGGGCGAGTGCCGAATGGGGCTGGCGATCGGTCCGCAAAGCAGCCATTCAGGCAGAACGCTGGACCGGTGGTGACGCGCTCAACCGCGGCAAGACACCCGGAACGATCGTTCCCGTCAACGGCGACGACGCACAGGCCGAGCCGAGGGAACGGGCCCGATCCACGATTCAAAATGCGGGAGCGGTCGTGTTGCGTCGCAACGTGACCGAGCGGCTGGAACAGCGGGGACGAATCGCCGAACAAGCGGCCGCAGCGCTCGCCAAGAGTGCCCCTAGTCTCGCGGCCGCCCCCGAAGTGCGGTTTGCCCTTGCCGCGGCGGGTCGCAACATGGGCCGCACGGCGTTTGCCAACGACATCTACCGCCCCTTCGCGGGTCAGCCGGGGCCGGGACTCTGGCCGCGCGCCGCACTCACGGAACAATGGTTGATTCAACCGGTCAACGAACCGGCCCTGCCGATTCGTAGCCTCTACGCCGCCCGGCAGCGCCCCAACCTCGACGGACTCCTCTCCGATCCCTGTTGGGAGACGGCCGAAGAACTCGCGACAGGCAGCCCCAACCCCGCCGCCTCCTCGTCCGACCAGCGT
>JAIXZD010000003.1 GCA_027489895.1 Planctomycetaceae bacterium | reverse complement strand
GGCTGTGGACCCCGAAGGAAGATCTGAACGAGCTGAACCGCGCCCGATACTTCCTGGCCTACCTGTACTTCCTGTCACGCGATCGGAACGACGAAGCGATGGTGCTCGGTGAGTTCGTGGCCCGCAAATACAACCAGGACAACCCCGACCTGGCGCTCGATTGTGCGTTCATGGCGCTGTACTCGGCCCAGCAGGCGTTTCAGTCGGCTCCCGAGGGGGCCAAAGAGTTTTATGTCCGCAAGCTCGTATCGATCGGCGACTACATCTCGAAGACCTGGCCAACGAGCGACAAGGCGAACGATGCCCGGATCACGCTAGGGCAAATGTTTGTCCGGCTGAAAAAACCGGTCGATGCCTTCCAGATTCTCAAGCAGGTGCCCGAGACCGCGCCGCAGTCGCTGGAAGCGCAACTGATGGCGGGAATGGCCTATTGGCAGGCGTACATCGAAGAATCGGTCAAACCCGAGGCCGAGCGTCCGCCGAAGGAAACGCTGCTTCAGTATCAGACTGAAGCCACGAACATTCTGACGGCGGCGATCGCCAAGGCCGAGGCGAAGGTCCCTGCGGCCGACCCCGCACCCGATAACGTCTCGCTGGCGAAATCGAACCTCGTCCAGATTCTGAATCTGGTGGGGAAGTACGCGGACGCCCTGAAATACATGACAGAAGGCCCCAAAGCCCTGGTGACGGCTGTGGCCGTGGCCGACGAAACCCAGCGCCCCGCGCGGGGGCTGAAGAGCCGGCCGATCGCCGAGCATGTCTATTCGGAACTGCTGCGGTCCTACGTCGGCCTGCAACAGCTCGAAAAGGCGCGGGCGACGATGAAAGACCTGGAAAAAGTCGCCGCGGCCGGGGGTGGGGGAACGCAGAAAGTGGTCGAGATCTACCTGGACCTGGGTCGCCAGCTCAAGCAGGAAGTCGAGCAGTTGCGGGCCTCGGGCGATGCCCGACTGGCGCAGGTGCTGCAGTCGTTCGAGACGTTTCTCAACGACATTTTCCAGCGGAAGGAAGGCCAGGATTACAACACGCTGGCCTGGGTCGGAGAGACCTACTTCGCGCTGGGAGATGGGATGATCAGCGGCCCGAATGCGTCGCAAGACGACAAGGTCCGCGCGAACGACTACTTCAACCGCTCGTCCGCGGCCTTTACCGAAATCCTCACCCGCACGGCGAGCGACGACAAGTTCATGCCGCCCGGAAACGAAACGGGCATCCAGTTGCGAATGGTCACCTGCAAGCGCCGACAGGGCCAGTACGAAGAGGCGATCGAACTGGTCCGCAAGGTGCTCACCGCGAAACCCAAGGCGATCGACGCACAAGTCGAAGCGGCCCTCACCTTTGAAGACTGGGCCGCCACCGGCCAGCCCGAGAAATGGCTGCTGGCGATCGAAGGCGATAAGCCGCCCGCGCCGCCCAAAGCGAGCAAGAAGGGCAAGAAGTCGAAGCCTGCTCCCGAAGTCGAGGCTCCGCCCAAGCAGATCTGGGGATGGCAGGACCTGGCCGAGCGCGTGGGCCTCAACCTGATGTCCGGCCCCGCCAGCCCCGAATACGAGAAGCAGTATCTCGACGCGCAGTTTCACGTCGTGAACTGTCGCTTCGCGTTCGCCAAGACGGAATCGGGCAAGAAAAAGGAAGAGGCACTCGACCAGGCGAAGCGCGACATCGCGGTAACTGCGGGAACAGCGGATCTGGCCGACGAGGAGTGGTTTGGCAAGTTCAACGCGGTCTATCGGCAGATTCAGGAAGAGCAGATTCGCGAAGGCCTCAAGTCGAATGGCGAGGCGGTGACGGACGTGAAAGACCTCGAACGGCAGAAGAAGATGGCGACGGCCGACAGACCCAAGCCCAAGGCGGGGTCGGTCGCGAAGAAGTCGGCCAAGGCCGGGGCCAAGCCCAAACCAGCCGAGTCGAGCGACCTGCTGAATTATGGCCTGGGAGCAGCGCTCCTGGTGGGGGCCGGCCTGGGTGTGTTCTTCCTGACCGGCAAGAAGAAAAAGAAGTCGTCGGGGGCACCGGCACCGGCCGCACCCGAACCTGTCGCCGTGGCCGCGAAGGCGGCCCGTGCTCCAGCGGAGGGGGCCGTCGCCGTCAAACGCAAGGCCCCCCCGAAACCCAAGGAATGATCCAGCCGCCTCCCGCGTCACACCGGGAGCGTCCCTTCCCGCCTGCGGGCGGTGTCCCCTCTAGTTTCTGAGATCCCGTTCGCGGAGTTGTTGCGATGTTGACGCGTCTGTCGATGCCTCTGGTGGTGTTGTCGGTTCTGGTGTGCCTGGTCTCGACGGCTGCGGCCGATCGCATCGTGCGGAAATCGGTGAAGACACCGCTCGATGGCGAGATCAAAGACATTTCGAAGACCGAAGTAGTCCTCGAAAAGAAGGCCGGTGGGAACGAGACGGTCGCCGCCGGTGACATCCTCTCGATCACATGGACCGACGAACCGGCCGGTCTCAACATCGCGCGGATCAATGAGAACAACGGCGCGTTTGACAAGGCGATCGAGGCGTATCGCAAAGCGCTCGAAGGGGCGGCCTCTGGTTCCGATGGCCTGAAAGCCGATCTGTCCTGGGCGATTGCCCGCGTTCTCGGACGGCAGGCGCTGGGCGACCAGGCCAAGGCCGATGAAGCGATCAAGGAACTGGAAGCGTTCCGCACCAAGCACGGCAGTCACTACACGTTCTACGAGGCGGTCCGCCTGCTGGGCGAGCTGTATCTGATGAAGAAAGACTTCGTGAAGGCTCAGGCCCAGTTCGAGGCGCTGGGCAAGGCCCCGACGCCCGACTTCCAGATGGCCTCGAAGATCGCGCTGGGACGGCTGGCCATGGCCGACAACAAAGTGGACGACGCCGTCACGGCGTTCGATGCGGTGATCGCCATGACCGCGAACAGTCCGCAGGAAGTTTCGCAGCAGCTCGAGGCGAAGCTGAACAAGGCCCGCATCGTGCTGGGCAAGAACCAGGTCGACGAGGCGCTGGCCCTGCTTGATGAGGTGCTGGCGAAGTGTCAGGCCGATGACTCGCGGCTGCAGGCGGAAGCCTATCTCCGGCAGGGCGATTGCTACCGAGCACAGAACAAGGAGCAGGATGCGGTGCTCGCGTATCTGCATGTCGACGTGCTGTTCTCGGCCGAGAAATCGCAGCACGCCGAGGCGCTGTTTCAGTTGACCAAGCTGTTCACGAAGCTGGCCCAGCCCGCGCGGGCATCGGAACACCGCGAAAAGCTGGAGGGGGAATACCCCACAAGCGACTGGGCCAAGCAGATCAAGGCCGCCGCGTAGCGGGTGGTAAAGACATCGTCTACGCCGCGGCGCGCTGTTCGGCGCGGCGGGGGAGGGAGACGGTGAACGTCGATCCGCACCCGGGGCCTTCGCTTTTGGCGCAGATCGTTCCGCGGTGCTGCTGCACGATCCGGTGCGAAATCGACAGCCCCAGCCCTGTCCCCTGCCCGTCCTGGCGCTGGGTGAAGAACGGTTCGAACACCTGAGACTGGACCTCGGGCGTCATGCCGCAGCCTTCGTCGCGGAACTCGAGCAGGACCAGATCGGTCCGCTGGATCAGACGAATTGTGAGCCGGCCGCCTGGTTCCATCGCTTCCAGTCCGTTCGAGACGAGGTTGAGCACCACCTGTTTGATCTCGGCCGCGTTGACCTCGACGACGCACTCGCTTTCAGGTCGAAACTCGATCGTTTTTTCGCGGTGCTTGGGAAGGTGCGAGATCATCGCCAGCACTTCGTTCACCACGTTGACCAGGTCGATCATCTCGCGGACATCGTCCTTGCCCCGCGCGAAGTTGAGCAGACCATCGGTGATCTCCCGGCAGCGGAACGATTCGGACTGCATCATGGCGAGGTACTTGCGCACCACGGCCGCCTCAGAGGGATCGTCGTTGGCCAGAAGCGGTTCGATCCGGCCTTCCAGAGCCTCGGCCGCCATGCAGATCGCCGACAGCGGATTATTGATCTCGTGGGCCACACCCGCGGCCAGCACCCCGACATTTGCCAGCCGCTCGGAACGGACCAGTTGCTGGGAGCGCTCGGTCACCTGCCGGTCGAGGTCTTCGCGCGTCTCCTGAAACCGCTGGGTCATCTGGTTGAACGACAGGGCGACATCGGCCATTTCGTCGTTGGAGGTGATGGGGATGCGATGATCGAGATCCCCCCCCGCGACCTGCTTCACCCCGGTGTGGAGTTCGGTG
>JAIXZD010000434.1 GCA_027489895.1 Planctomycetaceae bacterium | reverse complement strand
TGGTCGGGGGGACGAACATCGGCAAGAGCGCCGTGTTCAATCATCTGGCCGGAGAGAAAGTCGCGGCCTCGAACGCGCGGGCTTCGCATACCAAGCACCCCACGTGCCTGGTGCCCGACGGGTTTGACGCCGCTCGGCTTGCAGGGATGTTTCCCGGCTTTTCGATCCATTCCTGGCAAGAGGCCTCGGCCTCAGCAGGGGACTCGGCCGAGGACCAACTGTTCTGGAAGGCGTCGTCGCGTCTTCCCAAGAACCTGTTGTTGCTCGATACGCCCGATATCGACAGCGATGCGAAGATCAACTGGCGAAGGGCCGATGCGATCCGCCACAGTGCCGACCTGCTCGTCGCCGTGTTGACGATGCAGAAGTACAACGACGCAGCGGTGAAGCAGTTCTTTCGGGAAGCCGCGCGGGAAGACAAGGTCGTTCTCGTCGTCTTCAACCTGCTGGAGTTTCCGTACGACGAAGAGCATTGGCCGCACTGGCTGGCGACGTTTTGCGAGTCGACAGGGGTCGACCCGGAACTCGTGTTCCTCGCCCCGCGCGACCGGGCCGCAACGGAGGAGCTGCGGCTGCCGTTCATTCTCCGGCAGGGATCGCTGCCCGCGCTGACGAACGCGGTCGACCAACCCGTGGCAACGGCTGCTGGCTCCGCCGACGCGCTCCGCCGGGCCATTTGCGAACGGCATTTCGACGCGATCAAGCTGCGGACCTTGCGCGGCGCGGTGGCTCGTCTGGTTGATCCCGTCGATGGCTGTCCGGGCTGGATCAATCAATTGGTCGCCGTGAGCGAGCGCTACGACGAAGCGGCGAAGCAACTCGCCGCCGACAGTCTGCTGCGGGATGATCGTTGGCCGCTGCCACCGGGCGGCGAGCTGGTGACCGGCGTGCGGTCGTGGTGGGCCGACCATCGGCAGGGGCTGACCCGGACGCTGCACGCGCTCTATGGAAAACTGGGCGACGCCTTACTCACGCCCGTACGCTGGACCCGTGATCAACTGACGGGACCTCCGCGGGAACCGTGGGACGAGTATCGCAGCCGCGAATGGGGACATGTCGTGGATGTGGTCGAGCGCGTGCTCGCGCAACTGACCCGGCTGGCTGAACTGGGCAATGAAATTCTGAGGCCACGCCTGGAACACCTCCTGGGAGGCGAGGCGCGAGAGCGTCTGCTGGAGAGCCTCCGCAAAGATCAAAGCTCGGTGAGCTATGCCACCGTGGTCGAAACGGTCGTGGCCGGACGCATGGCGCAGTGGCAGACCGAACAGGCCAACCTGTTTGGGTATCTCAAGTCGCTCGATCAGGCGGCGGCGGTCGCGCGGCCGGTGATCTCGGTTGGTCTGTTTTTCGTGGGGGCAGGCCCCGTGGGCGGCGCGGTGACGGGGGCCGTGCCCGACCTGCTTGCCCAGTCGCTGCTGGTCCATGTCACCAGTGAGACGCTGGCCACGGCGGGGACGGTCGTCGCGGGTGAGGCGGGGGTGGCGGCTGGATCGAGTCGGCTGCAACAGGTGACCGTCTGGCTGACGCAACTGCACGCCGGGTTTGTCGCGCAGAGAACGAAGTGGCTGGCCGAACATCTCCATCGGGAGTTATTGGCGGGCTTGTTGGAGGATCTGCAGTCGCATGGGCGGAAGAGCCTGTCGGCGGAGGTCGAGGAACTGCGGGCACTGCTCGGCCGGCTGAAGTCGGCGGTCGCGATCCCCGAGACGCCGATCACTGCGGCGTCTCCGGCGACTGCGGTTCCGGCGGGTGGCGATGGGGAGCCGGGAGTTCCGTAAGCGGTTGCTCAGACGTCAAACTTCTTAGTCGCTCGGTCTCCGGCAAAGCAGGGAGCGGGGCGGGGGGCGTCTCCCAGTGGGTTTGAGGAAACGCCTGCTGCCGCCAGGGGTGATCGCGGCGGTTGAGCGGTCCTGGTCGCGCGGGCAATTCACCAGCGTCGCACGCGGCCGTGAGCGCGTCCCAACCGGGCGACGGGCTGGAATCGGTCAGTTGGCGAAGCAGCGGGGCCAGTTCGCGTCGACAGACTTCGGCGACAGAGACTCGCTGGCGGGCCGCCTCACGAACAAGGCGCTGCCAGTCCTCCTGTTCGATGTAGAAGGTCACCTGGCGTCGAAAGGGTTGCCTGCGCATTGTACGGTCCTGCTGGAATCGAGTTCACGTGGGTGGAACTCTCCCGAGTTCCGCTACAACGCTTGAGTCTTTCGTGGGATAGGCTTCCAGCCTGTCATTTCCTCTACGGAAAGCCCGGGAGCTCGACAGGCTGGAAGCCTATCCCACCGATTTTCTCACCCCCGTTCAGCCGCGACGGACCTCTTGGCGGCACTCCCAGGCTTCGAGCGTGGTGAGATCCGGCAGATCGTCCTCGTGACCGTCCCCTGCGTCGAACCGCAGTGCGGCCGGTAGCTCCAGGTCTCGTGATGTGGCCCACCCGGACCCGTCGCGTCCCGGTACGGGAACTTGTTCCGCTGCCGGGTCCGTTCCCGACAGGGTCCATCCCAGCGACACCAGACGGGCCGTCAGCCCCCAATCCCATCTCATTCCCATGGCCCCAGT
>JAIXZD010000331.1 GCA_027489895.1 Planctomycetaceae bacterium | reverse complement strand
GATCGAAAGTGTCTGCTACTCGTCAGGCCGCTCAAAGCCGATGGCCAGACGCCAATGGTTGTGACCGCGCTGGACGCCGCGGGGAAAACGCTCGGCACGCTGAAACTCGCACCGCCTGACCAGCTACCCAAGACGGCCTACTTCGTGGACGGCGCTCCGGAAGGGGACATCGACTTCACTCCCAAGGCTGGTCCCGTCGGGTTCATTCGGGATAAGCGGGGCCTCGATTCCCTGACCGACCCCAAGGGGGCCATCCTGCCCGGCCTCCTCCGTCAGAACGCGGCCGTCGAGATTCAGACCGCCGACGGCCTCTGGGTGCGTGACATTCATCTGCCCAAAGGGCAAGGCCTTGACGGAAAAGTAGTCAGCGTCCGCGCGCAAGCGAGCTACGGGTCGACCATTTACTACAGCGGCCGCAGCATCGCGATTTCCAAAGACCAGGCCCTGCTGTTCAAGTGCGTTCGTAACCAGTGGCTGCGTGAAGGCGATCTCGAAAACAACGGCCTGGTCTACGCCGAAGAGACCTGGAGCGGTCTACTCCCCGCCGAATGGATCGTCCCCGGCCTGGGCCTGAAGATTCAGCAGGGGAGCCTGACCGGCGAACTTGCCGACCTCAAGGTCGGCGCCCCGACCGAACTGCTCATTCACACGATCGACCTGGGAATGCTGGCTCAACCGCGGAACAAGTTCGAGTTCGCCAAAGATCCGGAAGCCCATCGCGAGTACTTTCAGACCGCGCCAACCAGCCGGTTGATCGTGAGCCAGTACGCGCCGCTCTTTCTGCCCGAGGTGATGCTTCCCGACGGAACCCTGCTCTCCGATCTCGATCCCAGCAAAGGCGACTGGCACAACGGCACGATGCGTCAGCGGATCGGCAAGGAGCTGATCTCCCTGGGCATCGACAACGCCAATTACGGAATCAATAGCACCCCCGGCGAGGGAGAAGATTCGCATCCCTATCTGGCGGCCCAGCTCGCAGCCCATTCCAGCGTCGGCAAATACTCCAACGGACTGGTCGTGCATGGCGGCTCGGGCGGAGGCGGCATCGTCACACTCGACGAGACGCTGGGCAACGAATTCAGCCACGAGGTCGGTCACAACTACGGCCTCGGTCACTACGTGGGCGGCTTCGACGGCTCCGCGCATCGTGGGGCCGACCAGACCAATTCGACCTGGGGTTGGGACGCCGACAAGAACCGCTTCATCCCGAACTTTTTTGCGAGCCGCAGCGGCAAGGAGTCCTGTGTCGAGGGCCGCTGCCAAAGCCCGTTTGACGGTCGCACGTATGGTTTGGACGCCATGGCCGGCGGCGCACCCTTTTCGGGCTTCAACCGGTTCACGCTCTACACCCCGTACTCAGCGGCGATCATCCAGAAGTTCCTCGAAAGCAAGGCGATCTTCGACTCGCAATCACCGACCGGCTTCAGCAAATGGAACGCCGACACGCGAAAAATGGAGCCGTTCAGTCACACACTGAACCGCACGGAACCCGTCACCGCGCCGGTGAAGGACATCGAAGAGAAGAAGCTCGCAGCACTGTTGGCGGAAAGCGAACACGTCAAAGTCGCCATGCAGGACGGCAACTGGACCAAAGAGATCGATGTGCCACCCGCCGCACCCGCCAACCGTGGTCGCCTGCTCACCATCGATCACGCCGCCTCCTACAACAGCACGCTAACACTCAACGGCGAGAACATCACCGTCTCTCGCGGCTTCAAGAAGACCTATGCGTCCGATGGAAAAACCTGGAAAGAAGAGACAAAGCCGGTCCAGCCCATCGAACGCAAACCCGAGGCGTTCGGCGTCCCCGTAACAACACTCGTCGGCTACTACGATCCCGAGGGTGATCTCACCAGCTATATCTACCCGGCCCTGCACGGAGCCTATGGCTTCACCTACGCCGATGATCGCGGCGAATTAAAGCCCGGCGACTGCCACCTGGAAGTCCAAACTAGCGGCGGCACCCTCCGTTTCCGGCTCCATAACCGTCGGTTCCATCCCAACGTGATGAACAAATTCCACGTCAACATCCCCACCGCCAGCCAGCCCAAAAGCGTGAGCGTCATCCGCAACGGTGAGCTCCTCGACAAGCGAACCATCACAAAGCCAACCAAAAAACTTACCTTCACCACCCACGGCAGTTCGCCCCGCGACTCGGCCAAAGACAAAGTACGACCAGCCTCAAGCGGGACCCGTTGAAGAACTGTTTAACGACGCATTCAGCGTGTGAATGACGTCTTCAGCGTGTGCCACTGGCTCTGCCAGTGCGAGTTCTCGCTGGAAAACCACCGCCTGTGGGACCGTCGTCTCGCGGACGTAAAGGGGTGTGTCCAGCAGTCCAGCCAACCTCTCTCCCGTAGCGGAAAACGTGAGTTTTCCGCCGAGTGTGAACCCGCGCAGCCAGGCACCGTAGGCACACCCCGAATGGGTAGAAGGTAGCCCTGGCGTCCCCGCGTGCCACTTCTGGCTTGTCCAGCAGTTCAATTCGCTACACAACCACCGGCCTGCAGGAACCCAGATCCCATGAGAGTTTCGCCACGAGGTGCTGAAAGGCGCCAATCGGCCCTGCTTTGGGTGAAGTCGACTCGTGTCACCCGATAGCATGACTTTCAGAAATGAGCGTCGAAAAGCACGGCCGGACAAGCCCGAGGTGGCCTCCGGCGGTTGCCTCGATCCCGTGGCTGCTCGACCACCAGCAACCAGAAGGGCAGACAGCCGGACTGCCTGCTTCGCGTTGGCAACGCCCGGAAATCAAGACCACGTCCCGCACTGGCCCCGTCACTTCTTCTCCACGGTCCGTTTGGGTAGCTCGACCATGGTCAAATCGTCGAACCAGACCTTCCCGGTGGACGTGCTCGCCGAGTTTCCCAGTTCCGTAGGGCAGTTCCGTAGGGCAGGCTCCTGCCTGCCTTCCTGGCATGTTGGCGCACCGCAAAGCCTCCAAGCGCCATCCAGGTCACTCGGATCGGCAGGATGTCTTTGGAGATGTAATCAAACAATGGCGCGACCGATTCTCCCGTTCCAGGAAGGCAGGCGGGAGCCTGCCCTAAGTTGCTGTCCCGCCTCACCATCCCATCGCGGCGGCTTCGGCGGCGGCGAGTTCTTCGTGGCGGCGGCCGTAGCCGTGTTTGTCGATCAGGCGGCGGGCTTTGGCGAGTTCGTCGCGGTCGCGGAACAGCCGGGCACGGTGCAGATGGACATCCGCCCGATACAGCGCCATGTGCCCCCGCTCGGCGATCTGTTGGGCCTTGTCGAGGTGATGTCGGGCGGCACCCGCGTCCCCCAGAACATGCTGGTGCAGCGCGGCGGTGAGGAGGGCATTCGGTGTGTGGTGGAGTGTCCCCGCTTTGTGGAGGCCGTCGAGGGCTGCGGGAACGTGCGGGTTCTGGTCGGCGTAGGCAGGCGCGGCATTCAGCACAGCCCGGTAGACCGCCACCCGCGCCAGCGTGAGCTGGTCCAAGGCAATGGAGAGGAGAGACGACCCGCCTTGCCCCCCCCACTCCAACGTTTGCGTGGCCCGCCGCTCGGCTTCGGCAAGCGCCACGCCCTCCTGGCGCTCCGCGAGACGAACGGCGGACTCCCCGGAGGTACCGAATTCCGTCAGTTCGGGACGCTCTCTCGCGGGCAAAGTCCCTCGGCTCGTCTCGCCGTACGACAGTACGACGTTCCACGCCGCACGCTCGGCGGGGGCTAGGATCAAGTCGCAGTACCGGAAGCCTGCCAACCCGCGGAGTAGGTCAAACTGAGGCTGATCCATGCGCTGGATCGCCTCCGCCTCCTCAAAGAGGCCGCGTGCCTCACTTCGCTCTCCGCTCTGGTGCAGCGCATCGGCGGCAGTGACGCGGCGGTTCCTCCGATCGCCCCAGTATGCGGGAGGTTGGTCGGAGAGTTCGATGCTGCGGCGCGCCGACCCCACCGCCTCCCCCAACAGCCCCAGAGTCACTTCCAGTTGGCTGAGGTTGCTGGCACTTATTGCGGCGTTCACCCAAGATTTCTGCTTGACCCGCATTTCCAGCCCCACCCGCATCGGCTCCCGCGCTTCGGTGAGCCGGCCGAGAGCGCGGATGCAGACCGAGGCTTCATTGAGCAGCCAAGCCTGATCGTCTTCGCACAGATTCGGGGACAGGCGGCTCCACGGCTGGTCAAAAAAGGCCGCCACCGCGCCCAAATCCGCGCCGATGGCCCCGAGCTTATCCCTGCTGTAAAAGCCATCGTCTTCAGTGCCACGGAGGATCCGGTCGCGGTAAACCTTGTCACACGCCTCCTGCTGCCGCCCGGCCAAACAGCCATGCAACACCGCTTGATACAGGGGCTGAAGTCCGTCCAAGCCATCGGGCCGGTACTCGGTCGTAACGCACAAATGGTCAAACAGCCGCGAATGCGCTTCCCGAAACGCCTCCGGCTGCTGCTCCCGCAGTCGCTTCGCAAAGTACTCCCGGATCAGCAGGTGGGCGTCGAGCGCCACTTCGCGAGGCTCCGGACGCGGGGCGAAACTTCCCGCCTCCACCGCCGGGAACCGCAACTGAATGAGGTGCGCCTTGTGCAGGCGGAGCAGCACGCGATTCCACGCATCGTCGTTCAGCCCGACGAGGGCGTCGGTCAGCCCCGCCATCGCGGGAGGGCGTCGCAGCGCGGCCAGGCAGTCGACACTCGCGGGTCGGTCGAACAGGCCGGTCAGTCGCAGCGCCTGCACATCGGCGACATTCCCCTGCGGCGAAGAGAGCCACTCCTCGTACGCCTCCAGCACGTGCCAGGCATTGCGGGTGATCTGTTGGTTCCGATGCTCACTCGCCCGCTCCAGTTTGATCTGGTCACGAATGCGGATGTCCCTTCCCTTCACGAACAGGAACCGCCCCAGCACGATCAGACTCAGCGCGTGACAGCCGTAATCCTCGGCGGCTTGTTCGAGTTCTTTGTCCGTGCCAATGATCTGCATCTTCCGCAGGAGCGACACCGCGCACTCCAGCGGCAAGTCCTCGAGATCATGCCGCCGGGTGGGGCTGGCGTCGCCACTGGGGAAGTCGCTCAACGCCTGACGGCTGGAGACGAGGCACAGTCCGGGATTTCGCTGGGCGAGCAGTCCCAGCAGTTCGCGCAGGTCGGGATCGGTGATCTGCCCCGCCTGCAGGTGATGCGGCGGATACTGCAACGGCTCCAGCCCATCGAGGATCAGCAGGCTCCGCTGCTTCTGGATCAACCTCGCGAGACGGGCGGCCTTCTCTTCCGGGTTCTCCGGCGCAGGATCGCCGAAGTGTTTGAGGGCCTTCTGAAAGAAACTTCCGACGCTGGCGGCACCGGCCTGCGTGGCGTCGTCCCGGCGGGTCCCCTGGTCGTAGAACGTCCAGTCGAAATAGGCCAGCGGCTCAGGATCGCCACGGGCATTCCGCCAATCTCTCACCTTAAAACGGCTGCTTACCCAATACGCCAACAGCGCCGTCTTCCCCACGCCCCCCCAGGCAATGATGCTGAGGAGATTGGTCGTCCCCGGACCGGCCCACGCCTCGTCCAGCAGAGCGAGTTGCTTGTCGCGACCGAGGAGTTCGTCGGTCTCATGACGGCTGACGATGCGCGTCGCAGCAATCCGCGGTTCTTCGACCGTCAAACCGGGAACGATCACGTTGAGGTCGCCGACGAGTTGAAGGAACAAATTCTCCGCATCGCTAAACAGACTCGCGCGTGGTTGTGGGCGTCCCTTCCCCAGACGACTCAAGTGCTCTTCCTGCCCTGCCTCTGCGCCCGGAGTCTTGTACACGAACAGCGGCACCCGGTGATGCAGCGCCATGTACGCCTCGAACTGCGTCAGCGAGATCCCCGCACCAGCACGGAACTCGGCCAGCAACTCGGGCTGTCTGTCCAGAAACGTCCGTCCCCCCGGTTCGGCGGCGATGTGGGCCAGATAGTCGGGCACGTCCTGCGGCGAGTCGGCATCGGCCAGGTAGCCGGGCATCTTCCCGACCAGATGAATCACCGCGTCGCAATCGCGGATATAGGCATCCAGCTTCTCGAGGGTGCCGCCCGGCGTCTGGCGAAAATCCTCCTGTACCTTCACATCGCAACCCGCTCTGGCCAGACAACCGCGCAGCTTCGACCGCAAGCCGGGAAACGTAGCGGCGGTTTTTTCAAACTCCCCGGAAACGGTGGAGATAAAAACGCGGCGGGAGGCGGAGCGGTCAGGCACGGTCGTGAATCCTCGCAAGCACAGTTCCGAAAAGTCTAACTCCATCCCCGGGGCCTGACTATTCTCCGCTGGGTTGCTACTGCTGGCTTGTCCAGCAATTCCGTAGGGCAGGCTCCCGCCTGCCTTCCTGGAACGGTGTTGAAACGAACGATCTGTAGCCGCGAAGCGTGTTCATTTGGCAGGAAGGCAGGCAGGGGCCTGCCCTACGTCTGAGGGACGCCGCTCGGGAAGCCTCACGGCTTCCGCTACAACACCCTGGCGTCGCGAATCGAGCGGGTTGTGCTGCTTTGGGACCACGTCAATCCCAGGCTCAGCGTTACACCAGCACCTGTTGATGCGTTTCTCGGTCAAACCCGGTACGCTGGTTCCCGGCGAAGCGCCACCCGCGATTTGTGACACGGTGTGGCGCAGCCCACAGGAGATCGCGAATGGACGGTTGGACTGGTTATTGGGCCCGCCTCGGGCTGGCTGTCGTGCTTGGCGTCGGCCTGGCGGGTGTCCCCGGTTTCGCCTTCGCGGCTGAAACACTTCCCTGGAAGGCCGGGGTGGCCACTCAGTCGGTGACTCCGTCCGACCTCATCTGGATGGCAGGCTACGCCTCGCGAACCAAACCGGCCGAGGGCGTCGCTCAAGACCTGTTCGCCAAAGCCGTCGTCCTGGAAGACCCCGCCGGTTCCCGACTCCTGATCATCACGCTCGACCTCATCTCCGTCCCCCGGCACTTGCGGGAATACCTCGAAGCCGAGCTCGCGGCCAAGCATGGCCTCCGACCCGACCAGATCCTGCTCAACGCCTCCCACACCCACTGCGGCCCAGTACTCCATTCGCCCAAGGGCAGCTTCTACAAACTGGATGCCGAGCAGCTTGCCAAAGTGATCGCCTACATGGAGCGCCTGAAGGCCGCCCTCGTGGACCTCGCCGCCCGAGCCATTGCCGATCTCGCCCCCGCCAAACTCGGTTACACCCACGCCCGGTGCGGCGTCTCGATGAATCGCCGCCTGCCGACCCCCACCGGCTTCCAGAACAGCCCCTACCCGGACGGTCCCGTCGACCAGTCTGTCCCAGTCCTGCGCGTGACCGGGGCCGATGGCCAGTTGCGGGCCGTGCTGTTTGGCTACGCCTGTCACAACACGACACTCGGCTTCTTCGAGTTCTGCGGCGACTACGCCGGGTTCGCCCAGGCCGATCTGGAAACCGCGCATCCCAAGGCCGTCGCGCTGTTTGTGATGGGCTGTGGCGGCGACCAGAACCCGTATCCTCGGGGGAACATCGAAAACGCGAAGCAGCACGGACGAGCGCTCGCCAACGCGGTCGAAGTCGCCTTACTGGTTGCCCCCACCGAAATTCTCCCGCCACTCGCCACAGCTTATGCCACACCCGAACTGGCGTTTGCCCCGGCCCCCTCGCAGGAAGCGCTGACTCGCCTCGCTGCAGCGGGAACAGGTTACGAACATCAGCACGCT
>JAIXZD010000231.1 GCA_027489895.1 Planctomycetaceae bacterium | reverse complement strand
TGAAGCTGTCGCAGGAGGTGCTCGAGGTGTTGGCCCTTGTGGCGTACCAGCAACCGGTCACCGTCGAGGCGATTGAGGGTCATGGCAAGCAGAACGCCGCGAGTATTCTGCGGCAGTTGCTCCGCCGGGACCTGATCGCGATTGAACGGGCGGAGGGGATGGCGGCGGCGTCTGCCAGTCGACCGGTTGACGCAGGCGAGGAGGAGGATGAGGACTCGGAGTCGACGGCTGGAGACGAGTCGCAGGATGAGGTGACCGAGCCGGTCGCGACGAAACCGGCGCGGAAGAAGGCGGCCGAGGCGAAGGTGGTGGCGTATCGCACGACGGAGCGGTTCCTGCAGTTGTTCTCGCTGCGGAGTCTGGCGGACTTGCCGCGTCCTGATGATGTCGAGACGAAATAGGACGCCGCGTTGCGGCGAAGGCCAAGGGAAAAGGGAAAAAGGCAAAGGGGTGGGCCGAGGCGCTGGGGGAGAGCGGGTTGGTGGAGGCCTCTGGGAGCTGACGCTTCCGGCTCCCTTGGAGGGGGCGTTGATTGCGAAGGTGGCTGGGGATGGACGGGGGAGGCGAGCGCGGCCACAATCGGGATGAATCAATCAATCGTGATGCATTGCGCGTTGCGACGTTCCCGTTCGAGGTGCCTTCCATGCGTTTCTGTGTTGTGCTGCTGTTGGTGTGTGTCGGGCTGGTTTGGGGCGCACCGGCGGTAGGCTGGACTGCGGAGGGGCCTGCGGCAGCGGTCGATGAACTGGGTGGGGTGCGGGAAGAGCTGACGATGGTGCCGATGCGTGATGGCGTGAAGCTGGCCGTCGCGCTCTATTTCCCGAAGGGTGACGGGCCGTGGCCGGTCTTGATGGAACAGCGGTATGCCGGAGCGCGGGACCTCGGGTCGCGGAAGGCGTTTGCCGAGTTGGCGCGGGGTGGCTATGTCGTAGCACTCGCCAATTTTCGCGGGTCACAGACTTCGGAAGGGGTATGGCAGGGGTACCGTGCGCTGGGCTGGGGCGAGCTGAAAGACGGGTATGACCTGGTCGAGTGGCTGGCGAAACAGTCCTGGTCCACGGGGAAGGTCGGGACGTTTGGTTCATCACAGGCGGGGTTCGCGCAGAATTTTCTCGCGGTGACGCGTCCGCCCCACCTCGCGGCCCAGTACATGATCGATACCGGCCTCAGCCTGTATCACGAGGGGTACCGCATTGGCGGGACGACGCGTCCCGAGCGGTTCAAGGGGATGGATGCCGTCTGTCGCGTCGGGGCGCACAACCGCGCCCTGCTGGAAGAGTGGTTGCAGCATCCCACGTATGACGACTACTGGAAGGCCGAGGACTGCTCGCTCCATTTCGACAAGATGAACGTTCCCTGCGTTTCGATTGGCAGTTGGTTCGACTTCATGAATGTGGGCTCGATCGACAGCTACATCGGCCGCAAGGGGCGGGGCGATGTCCTGTCGCGACCGAACCAGAGCCTGGTGATTGGTCCGTGGCTGCATGGCCGGTTCAAGGAGACGAACGTCACGAACGAGATGACGTTTCCCGAGAATGCCAAGTTCCCGATGACGCGGCACATGCTGGCCTGGTTTGACCACCATCTGAAGGGGAAGCCTCGGGCCGAGATTCTGGAGCCTGAGGTGCGTTACTACGTGATGGGGGCGCTGGGAGAGCCGGGGGCGCTGGGGAACGAATGGCGGACGGCCACCGACTGGCCTGTGCCTGCGAAGCTGACTCCGCTGTATCTGCAGGCGGAAGGGCGACTGGGGGCGGAGGCTCCGGTGGCGGATTCGTCGGCGACGACGTTCAAGGCCGATCCGCTTCATCCGGCCGAGATTCCGACGCGTGCGTTTCCGGGGGGGATCGATGCCCGCAAGTTCGAGGCGCAGGCCGAGGTGCGGACGTTCACGACAGAGGTGCTGGAGCAACCCGTGGAATGGACGGGCAAGGTGACGGCCGAGCTGTTTGTGACGAGTGATTGCCCCGATACCGACTTCATCGTGCGCGTGACGGATGTTTACCCCGATGGCCGGTCGATGCTGCTGATCGACTATGTCCGTCGGGCGCGGTACCGGGAAGGGTACGAGAAGGAAGTGTTCCTCAAGCCTGGGGAGGTGGCTCCAGTGACGTTTGACGTGGGGTGGATCAGTCAGATCTTCGCGAAGGGGCATCGAATTCGGGTGACGGTGGCGAGCACCGGGGCACCGTTCTACGAGCCGAACCCGAATACGGGCGAGCCGTTTACGCTCGACTTCCCGAC
The DNA here is from genome assembly GCA_027489895.1 of Planctomycetaceae bacterium. Classification (GTDB taxonomy): domain Bacteria; phylum Planctomycetota; class Planctomycetia; order Planctomycetales; family Planctomycetaceae; genus JAIXZD01. The sequence goes on along the minus strand of JAIXZD010000231.1, from coordinate 848 downwards.
AAATGCGCGGGTGGCGACGAACAGCGTGCGGCACGAGCGGGCGCACGCGTCACGCCTGCTGGTTCCCGTAAAAAGCGGAGAGTGATTTCCCAGGCTGTAGCGGAACTCGTGAGAGTTCCACGACGCTCGACGATCTGTGCGGGGTACGCATTGCAGCGTGATAGGCGAGCCGACCCTGACAGGGGTCGGTGCCTTCCCGCGCTGTCGAGGCGTGATTCTGTCGCCCTGATCCCCCGCGTGTTCCACCGACCCCTGATAGGGTCGGCTCGCCTGTCGTGATCGCTGTTCGTGTCGACTCGCGTGCGCGAGGAGAACTCTCACGAGTTCTGTTACAGGAATTCTTGCGCGTTCGGCTATGCCTCGACCGCTGGTTTCGCGGTTGGGTTGCGGAAGAAGAGGACGAACAGGACGAGGACTCCGGCGGCGCCCCAGGCGGGAATCTGCCAGATCGACTGCCAGTCGTGGGACAGGCCGTTGACTGGTTCGGCCAGCTTGTAGGCGGCCATCACCTTGCCGGCGAGGGCGGTGCCGACAAAGGCACCGACGCCCCAGAGAATGAAGGCGATCAACCCCTGGGCCGCGCCACGGATCCGCGGGTTGGCTTCGTCGTCGACGTACAGTTGACCGGCGATGAACAGGAAGTCGTAGCAGCCGCCGTGGAGCAGGATCGCGGCATAGATCATCGCGGCCTGTCCCGCGCCCGCGCCGACACTTCCCGAAAGCAGAAAATAGCGTGCGACCCAGCAGACGATGCCGAGGAAGATCGTCACCTTGTAGCCAAACCGCGCGAGAAACAGCGGCAGGAACAGGAAGAAGACGAGGTCGGACACCTGGGCGAGCGAGGTCTT
>JAIXZD010000272.1 GCA_027489895.1 Planctomycetaceae bacterium | reverse complement strand
GGAGATTGATCGCGACACGCTCCGCACCAGCGGCGACCTCGTAACGCTCGACGCCCCGGCCGAACGAGCGCTGGCGATTCAGTTGCACCGGTTCAGCGAGGCACTCGACGCGGCGGCCAGCGAATCGCGGCCGAACCTGCTCACACAGTATCTGTACGAAACGGCGAATTGCTTTAGCACGTTCTTCGAGAACTGCCCCGTCCTGAAGGCCGAGACGGAATTGCTTCGGCAGAGTCGGCTGCGGTTGTGCGACCTCACCGCCCGGACTATCGCGAAGGGGTTGGAGCTGCTTGGTATCGGCACGGTGGAACGGATGTAGGTGAACGGGAGCCGGGTGACGCCGTGTCGGGTTTTGTACGCAACCTGAACACCGCGAGCGACTTCTCTGACACGGCATGGGTTCGTGGTGGTTGTGCGCGGAAGGTGCTGCTTCCTGTCGCTGCGCGACCCGACCACTAGGTGGTCGGGCCACCCGCCCGACCTACACGCGGGAGAAACACCCTACATCGTTGGGAACAGCGGTAGCGGGTGGAGCAGACGCTCGTACAGAGAGGACCAGCGCTCGGTCACACGGGTGATGTCGGCAAGCAGTGTTTCCGGTTCCTGAAGTGCCCGATTGAGCCAGTGCGTGCCGCTCAGCAGAACGGATGTCCGCTCGTAGAGCGGCAGGCAGGCCCGCTCCACCGGGGAGAGCGGACGAACCGATTCATACACGGCCAGCGCCTCGCGCCAGCGCTCGGGTTCGTGGGGGTGCAGGCTGCCGAGCAGGCGAGCCAGGTCCGTCACGGGGGAATCGGTTGCGGCGGCATGCAGGTCGATCAGGCCCGTCAGTTCCTCGCCGGTGAACAGCAGGTGGTCGTGCCAGAGGTCGCGCACACAGGGGATGTTTGGTACGGTCCAGGTGATGGCCTGGCTCCACGCAGGAAGCAGGGTCGAGGCATACTCCGGGGCCTTCTGCTTCCAGGTTCGACCGAGTCCCCGCAGCGGTTCGGGAAGCCTTGAGATACGCGTATCGAGCGAGTCCGAATGAAACCCGAGCGGGCTGCGGAGTTGGTCCTGCCAGAGGTCGAACCTCCGCTTCAGCCCCGAGGGTGGCCCATTCCATCGGTACCGCTGCAACTCCACGGACTGCTCCGAGACCCGATGCAGTTGCGCAAGACGCGACATCGCGGAGGCGAGCCGATCCGCTGCGGGGTGTGCCGAATAGTCAGATTGACCGGGCAGCCAGGGCTCGACTGTCCAGATGGACTGTGGATCACGCGGGTCGGACAGCGCGTGTGCCGTCGGGGCATCTGGTGGAGAACTCCGAAGCCGCAGCGGGACGGCGACCGGCAAGCCGGCGGACTGCCAGGATTGGGTAAACAGCCAGCGGCGGAATTCATCCTGGGGATCGAATGCGGAAGTGGGTGTCCGGCGAATGGCGAAGGCACGTCCGGTTGAATCGGTCCACCGCCAGACCGCCGCTCCGCTAAAGCCCGGCGTGACCAAGGTCGGTTCGTCTCCGCCGGTCCAGCCTCCCTGCAGGCCGAAGGCACGTGCCAGCAGAGATCGGGTGTCCTGATGCACGCGAAGAACGACTTTCTGATGAGACGAAGGGAGCCGGAAACGTCAGCTCTCGGAGTTTCAACGATTCCCGCCCGCAATCAACGGCAGATCTCGGTGGGGTCGTACGCGATAGACGAATCGTCAGGTCCAATCGGGTGACGGAAGATGAGGGGACTGGGTCAATCAGAGGGGTGAGGTAAGTGGATTGTTGACAGTGACGGTCGAATCGGGTTTGATTCTGAGGAGAGTTCTGCCCGACCGCAGGAAGCCCGGGGAGCGGGGAGAATCTCGAACAAGCATGTCATACGTCGCGCCGGCCGCCAGCCTGGCGGAGCGATTGGCATGGTCCACCCGGTCCCGATGCGCGGGTGCGCAGAGGGGATGCGCTGGAACAGCGTCACGGGCTGGTCGTCCTTCAACACAAAGGAAGTTGCGATGGTTCGTCTTCACCTGAAGTGGCTGTCGATGCCGCTCGCCGCGCTGGCGATCGTGGGCGGCTGGACCATGCCGGTCGAAGCCGGCGTGATCCCCTGGGTTTACAACGCCGTGTTTGGCCCGGCTCGAAACGGTCCCTACGGCGGCGCGGCGTACTACGGCCCGCGCGGTTATGGGGCGTCGACGTTTGCGGGATACGGTCCAGTTGCGTACGGCGGATGCTCGACTGGCGGTTGCGGGACTGGGGCGGGCTACGGCTACGCGGTCCCGGCCTACGGTGGCTACGACGCCGGCTGCGGCTCGTGCAGCCCTTGTTCGTCTGGCTCCTGCGGGACCCCCGCCTATGGCGGATACTCTTCTTATGCTCCGATTGGATCGTGCGGAACTGGCTGCAATGTGGCCAGCTCCTGTGCTCCTAATGCCGTGGGCGGTGCCGGCCTGACCCCGATCCCCGCCCCGCAGTCGGGGACTGCTCCTCAGGGTGGAGCGATTGGGAATGGTTTTACGGGCGCACCGCCGATGGGAACGGGTGGATACGCTCCGCCCGCGAATCCCGGTGCGGTGCCTCCGGCTTATGATGCGGGTGCTCCCGGCACGTTTGCTCCGGCTGGCCCGGCCGGTTCGGGTCGCGTTGCTCCGAATTCGGACTTCCGTGCTCCTGCGGCCCGCCCGACGAATCCTCTCAACGAGCCAGACACCGGGACGAGCGGATCGTTCCGCCCGGTGACGCCCGCTCCGGCGACGACGCCTGCAGCGGCCGACCCAGCCGGTGCCGGGACTTCGCCAGCGCCGGTCAATCCGATTGAAGAGGCCGCCCCGGCCGCCAAGCCCGCCTCGGCCCCGACCAAGCCGCAAGCCGCTCCCGCCATTCGGGACGACGATGCGAACCTCGGGCCGGTGGCTCGTGACGAGCAGGTGGCGAAGGTGGCGTTCGATCGCGTCCTGCTGAAGCATCGGACTCGCGATGCCCGGCTGGTGCGGGTCGATACCGTGCCGACCCAGCAGCCGCTGGCGACCGTCGCCCGCAAGTAGTTGAAGCAAGTTGAGACCAGTGCCAGTGGATCGACCGGCCGACTGATGTCGCCGGAAAATCTCGGGCCGAAGCCCCTCTGGTCGATGCGTGACAGCCGAATGCTTTGCCCCTGACATGATCCTCTCCAGGATTGTGTCAGGGGTTTTTTCGTTGACTTGCCCGAGTCGGGTTTTGTCGCTGGCCTGCAGACGACGAATCCGATGCACCAGGACTCGTCCCTGTTGGTAGGGGTGGGTGAGAATGACGCCCGCAACTGTGAAAACGGGAGCATCGGGTTGGGCGACTCACTGGCGGAGTTAATTCCAGTTGTTTAGAAATTGGGGTTTGCGCGGCGAGACCGACTGGCTCACTGGTTTCGCCGCCTCGGGGGTCGTTTTCGTTCTGACGCGGCCCCCATCGACAGTTCGTCGTGAAGCCTCAGGATTTTCAGCATGCGCTCGCTCTGGTTGAATCACGACTCGACACCGTCCACAGACAGTCACAACGGAACGCCGCGCGGCTCGGTCCATGCGACCGTCACCCGGCGTGTCGCGGCCTGGTCCCTGTTGTTCGCTGCGGTTCTGCTGACAGGTTGTCCGACAAAACCGCCTGCGGGTGGCATGGGGGCGACGCCAACGGGCAGCGGAGGGCCAACGGCACCGGCTGCAGGCGGTGCGGCCAAACGCGTCATCCTGATGACGAACGGGAATAGCCCGTTCTGGGATGCCTGCCGCGTGGGAATGCAGGCGGCGGAGACCGAGTTCAAGCTCGCGGACGCAGGGCTGACTGCCGTGCTCGAAGTGAACGATGGCACGGCCCAGGGCCAGTTGGACAAGTTGCGGCAGTATGGCAGCCAGGCGGATATCGCCGCCGTCGTGATTACGGTGACCGACTCGGAAAACGTGGCGATCGCCGAAGAACTGAAATCGCTCGCGGCCAAGGGCGTGGTCACGTTTGTGATGGACTCCGACTTCAAGGGCGACTTGCAGTCGGCACGGCCCTATTTCATCGGGACGAACAACCTCGCGTGTGGTCGGGAGCTGGGGAAATGCGCCAAGCTGTTGCGGCCAGAGGGTGGAGCCTTTGCGACATTTTTCGGCCTGGAAAGCGCCCAGAACGTGATCGAACGGACGGCGGGATTCCAGGAGGGGGCCGGGGAGACGTTCACCTCGAAAGATGCGCTCCCCGACGGCATGGACCGCTCCAAAGCCCGCGAGAATGTCCGCAACGCGCTCCAGAATCATGCCGATCTGAAGACGCTTGTCGGCATCTGGTCGTACAACGCTCCCGCAATTGTCGACGTCGTCACTGAAGCGGGGCGACGCAAAGAGTTCACCATCGTCGTGACGGATGCCGAGCCGATCGCCATCACCCAGATGGAAGAAGGCCAGATCGACGCGATGATCGTTCAGAATCCGTACCAGATGGGTTACGACTCGACCCGGCTGGCCAAGGCCCTCTTGACCAAAGACGAAGCGACCGTGAAAGAGATGTTCCCGAACCATGGTCAGCCGGGGGGCGAGATTCGCGAAACTGGTCTGAAGGTTGTGGTGCCGGACACCGGGTCGCCGATCACCAAGGAAGCGCTCGCCCCTACGACAGAGCTGCTGCCTTTGGCCACGTTCAAAGAGTGGCTGAAGAAGTACAACCTGACGGGATCGTGACGGGGTGGTTGCCCTTCGGGGGGAAGTCTCACGACTTCCGCTACACAGCTCGGGCGGCATGAGACTGCCGATTTGGTCACAAGCGGGTGGGGCATCAAGATGACGCTCGAAAATCGCGGCTTGGGCTGGTGGGCGCGGCATGAGTTCGCGCTGCTGCTTGCCATTCTGGTCGCGGTCCTGGCGATCACCCTGCTCGATCCGCAGCACAATTACTGGAACCAGGCCGGTCGCAGTGCAGTCGAAATTCAGCGGCAGACCTCGATGCTGGGCATCTTTGCCCTCGGGGCGGCGGTGGTCGTCATCGCGGGCGGCATCGATCTGTCGCAGGGGGCGGTGATCGCGTTCAGCGGAACAATCTGTGCGACGACGCTTGTGCTGCTGGCCCCGGAGGAGATGCGAAGTGCCAAGCCGCTTTCGACCGCGGTACTGGCTGCGGGAGTTTGTGCCTCCCTGGTGAGTGGGCTGCTCATCGGAACGCTGCATGCCTGGTTGATTACCGTGATCCGGCTGCCGCCGTTCGTGGCGACGCTCTCGACGCTGGTGGGCCTCAGAAGTCTGGGGCGAATCCTGTGCGAGAACGTGACGGCCGCGAATCTGGGCGGCCGGAGCACTCAGATCCAGATCTATGACAAAGGATTTCGCGAGCTGGGACGCGATCCACAGATTCCGTTCCTGCTGTTCGTGGTCCTCGCGGCTCTCATCTGGGTGATGCTGTCGCGAACCGTGATCGGTCGACACATTCACGCGCTGGGGGGGAACGAAGCGGCCGCCCGGCTGAGCGGGATTCGCACCGATCGGGTGAAGTGGCTGGCGTATACGATCAGCGCGGTGCTGGCCTCGCTGGCCGGAGTGCTCTACATCTGCGATCAGAGCGTGGCCGACCCGCAAACCCTGGGGCGCGGCTACGAACTGAATGCGATTGCCGCGGCAGTGGTCGGAGGATGCAGCCTCGCGGGCGGCGTCGGAACGATACCAGGAACGGTGCTCGGGGCACTCTTCTTGCGAGTCGTGATTGATGGAGTGGCGAAGATCATCAAGACCGGTGCCGATGTCTACGAAGGTCTGATTGTTGGCGGCGTCGTCATTCTGGCCGTGGCGTTCACGCAGACGGCGAGCGGTGGCGGTAGCGTCCGCCGATTCTTCGCCGGACCGCTGGGCTGGGCGATGCTCGGTGTCATCGCAGTCGGCGGGGCCGTCGCGGCGGCGGTCTGGCTGCCCACGAGATCGTCGCCCGCCCATGGTTGGTACGCCGTTGCGGCGGGACTGGCGCTCGCGGGGGTGCTGGCGGGACTCGACCGACTTCGCGGCGGTTGGTCGAACATGTCACAGCGGTGACACATCGACCCGGGCCTTCGACCGGAATGAGATGCCAAACCGCTTGTTGAATCACAACAGTTCCAGCGCTTCAGCGTGTGCCACTGACTCCGCCAGTGCGAGTTCTCTCGCGAACGACGAGCACTGGCAAAGCCAGTGGCACACAGCAATTCGCCGTTTCGAACCGACTCAATGCGCGGCTACCTCGCCCGACCTCGGAACTGGTCGACGGGATACTTCAGGCGGACCTTGGCCAATTTGGCGTGAAACGTCGACGCCAGATCGAGGTCGAGGCTGTTGGCGAGGCTCACGAGATAGGCCAGCACGTCGGCCATCTCTTCGCCAATCGCTGTCTTGCGTTCCGCGTCGAGCGCGATCGCGGCGGACGCATCGGCGTCGTCCCACTGAAAATGCTCCATCAGCTCGGCGGCCTCGATGGCGATCGACATCGCCAGATTCTTGGGGCGATGAAACTGCGACCAATCCCGCTCCGCAACCAGCGTGCGCATTGCCGCGCGGAGATCGGCCAGCGTGGTTGTTGAATCGTCGGGAAGTTGAGCCGGCATGGAATGGTCCCCCTTGGGGCGGGACAGATTGGAAGGAACGAACTGGACGAGACGAACCGAACTGTCCGAGACTGATAGGCCGGAAACTCACGGCAGGCGCGGAATGGGTGGCTGCCAGTGGCGACGGTACCAGCGGTAGAGCGTGACGAACGGCCAGGAGAACCGTTCCAGGTGGGATTCCATCCGCACGTCGAGATCGGCCAGCGTCGTCCATTCGACCGACTCGCATTCGATCGGGTCCGCCGTCGGCGTGTCATCACAGATCGTTTCGTAGAGCACGGTGTGCTCGTGGGCAAGATCGGGACTTGCCGGCAGCTTGGTCACGAAATGGAGCGGCGACTTCAGGCCGACCTCTTCCCATAGCTCGCGGGGCGCCGTCGCGGCATACGACTCACCCGCGGAGACATGGCCCGACGCACTCGACGTGTAGGTGAGCGGGCTTTCATCTTTTGTCGCGGAGCGGAGCTGAATCAGCAGTTCGCCTCGACTGTTGAAGACAAAAACATGGACAGCCCGGTGCAGCAGGTTGCGCGCATGCACAACGGATCGCGGCAACACCTCAATCACGCGATCGTCCGCATCGACAACGTCGAACAATTCTTCCGGCATGGGATCACGTCGCCTCGTTGGGGGATTCAGTATTGGTGATCACGCTTATCGGGACAGTTTTCTTCGATTGACCTGCTGGATCGAAACTGTCGCTGACCGCGCAGATGCAATGCGACGGCTTTCCTGTTGATCGGTCATCGCGCCGTGATGCGGCGCGTGGGGAACTCTCACGAGTTCCGCTACAAGAGGTGGAAACTCATCAGTAAAGGCGGAAGTAGATGACTGCGGCGATCAGGCCGCCCAGAAGCACGAGCAGGACCGGCGTGGGGAGTCTCCAGATCGTTGCATTCAGCGCGGACTGGATTGCCTGATGCACAAGATTCCGTAAAAACTGCCGCTGTTGATCGTCCATGGCTCTGGTGGGATTCGCAGGGAAAAATGGGCCAATTCCGAATTCAGGAGCGCGATCCCAACCAGGTACGGCGCAGCGAGCGGACGATGCAGCCTGTGATCAATCTGGCAAAGTCGAGCTTGGAAACAACGGGCCTTTGCTCCAGGACCCGATACCCCACCGCTTCGATCCGGTCGAGCACGGCCAATCCGCCGCGCGCGAACAGTTCAATTTCGATCTGCTGGCGGAACGAGAACTCGGCGAGCGGTTCTTTGGATTGGGATCGCCAGGGTCGAAGAAAGGCACGGGCCCGTTCCACCTCGAACCGCATCAATTCGATGAACTCGGGAGTCGAGTGTCGAGACAACAGGTCATTGCGTGAAACGCCGAACTGCTCGCGGTCTTCCCTGGGAAGATAAATCCGGCCGATCTCAAGATCGCGCGAGACATCCTGCCAGAAGTTCGCCAGTTGCAGGCCTGTGCAGATGGAATCGGACCAGGCAAAGTGCGCATCGCCACGGCGTCGAAACAGCATCAGGACGAGGCGCCCCACGGGATTGGCGCTGCGGCGGCAGTAGTCCAAAAGCTGGTCGTACGTCTCGTACTCGCAGAGCGATTGATCCTGAACAAACGCGGAGATCAGGTCTTCGAACGGTTCGATGGGGAGATTGAACTCGGCAATCGTCGGAGCGAGGGCGATAAACACCGGGTGCGTGGCCTGGCCGGCGTAGCAGGCCTGCAGCTGATCGCGCCACCAGGCGAGCAGTTCCAGGCTACGGGCCGGGTCCCCTGTCTCGTCGCCCAGATCATCGGCCCAGCGACAGTAGGCATAGACGTTGTAGAAATGCTGGTGCAGGCTGGCTGGCAACAGCCAGGAAACGACGGGGAAATTCTCGTAGTGACCCGTTGCCAGCCTTCGGCAGTACCGCTGGGCTTCCGGAAGCGAGACATCAACGCGCGGAGCCGCTGGACCCCAGACACGCAGCTCGGTCTCAAAACACCAGGTCCACACCGTTGATCGATCCCGCTCCAGGCCGACACCCACGAGCCCCGCGGGAGCACCAGCGCTCTTTCGGAACTGAGGATTATCGAAGCAGAGAGTCGGGTGGGTCACAAGGGAGACGCTGCTCTGGAGTCTGGTGACGTCATATTGTCTCCTCTGGTGCCGGGTGTTGAAGACCACGGAATTGTTCGTTTGATCGTGTGCCACTGGCTTTGCCAGAGCGCGGTGATGAACGGTCATGGCTTCGGGATTTCTTGAAGTGAACGCTCCAATGGCAGATCGACGCCTTGGGAACTCTCAGAAGTTCCGCTACGAACATGCGCCGACGAATGCTCGTCGACGAACATTGCGCGGGGACCGCGTGGAATCGTACTAGCCGCGGTGGCGGGATTGCCGGGCGGGCAGCGACGATTTCGAGGTGGCGGCCAAAGGCGCGGAAGGCGGACTGTTTTTCGAACCGATCCACGGGCGGAGACAGGCCGGGCGGTCCGAATGGCCGCCGCGCTGGTAGTCGCGCCACATGGTTTCGGCGACCACCGCAGGCGACAGGCCCACGCGTTCGGTCATGTACCGAAACAGCAGTTCGAGCAGGCGTGGCAAGGCGATGCCGCTCGTTTGCCCGGTCTCGGCAAACAGCCAGTCGCTGAATGCGAAAAACGCCGCGAAGGGCGACGCATTCGCCCAAAGGAGCGGTGTGGACTCCAGAAACTGGCCGCTGTTGGCGACGAGGTCCCAAAAGCGCGAGAAGCGCCGCAGTCGCTGCAGCGTCTGAAAATCGAGCGTCGAGGTCTGCAGGATTTCGTAGGGAGCGGCGGGACTGTAGACAAGCCCGAAGGTCGCTTCGTGACGGGCGATTGGCGTTCCCCGCAACCGCTTGAGCAGCCCCACCTGAATCTCCTGCGGCCCCAGCGCGACGAGGCGATCGAAGCCCGCACGAAACGTGCCGAGCGTTTCCCCCGGCAGGCCCACGATCAGATCGGCATGAATATGCACGCCCGTCTCGGACCGCAACCAGCGGAGGTTGTCTTCCACTTTCGCCACATCCTGCCGCCGGGAAATCCGCTCGGAGACCTCCGGATCGAACGTCTGGATTCCCACTTCGAACTGCAACGCACCGGCGGGGAAACGAACAATCAACTCGCGAAGTGATTCCGGGAGCCGGTCGGGCACCATCTCGAAATGCAGGAACAGTTCGGAGCGGTCCGGGCGGACCAGCCCGGAATCGAGAAAGAACTCGAGTATCCGCCGGCTGACACGCGGATTGAGATTGAACGTGCGATCAACAAACTTGAACTGTCGGCAACCCCGGTCGAGCAGCGACTGCATCTGAGCAATAAACGGCTCCAGCGGAAACTGCCGCACGGGAATATCGAGGGCCGAGAGGCAGAACTCGCATTCGTAGGGACAGCCGCGCGACGCCTCGACATACACGACGCGATGGGCCAGATCCTCGTCAGAGTAAAGCGCATACGGAAACGCCAGATCGGACGGAGCGGGAACACCTGCGGGAATGACTTTCTCAGCCGGTCGGTCGCCCGCGAGAAGCCGTTCACATAGAGCCCGGAACGCAAGATCGGCCTCTCCCGTGATGAGATAGTCGGCCTGCTGGACGATTTCGAGCGATTCGTATTCGTAAGACACTTCCGGCCCACCGAGAACGATCAGCATCTCCGGCGCAAGGCGTTTCAGCTCGGCCACGAGGCGGGTCGACTGGTCGATGTTCCAGATGTAACAGCCCAGGCCCAGAATCCTCGGGCGGGCGGCGAGGATCGATTCGAGAATATCGACGGTCCGCTGCTGAATCTCGAATTCCCGGAGCGCGGCCCGCGAGGCGAGCGGGCCGAGGTTCGCCAGCAGCGAGCGCAGCCCGAACGAGGCATGAATGTACCGGGCGTTGAGCGTGGCCAGCAGAATGTCGGGCATGGATGACCGGCGGTCGTGAAAGCGGTCAAGGGACATGGTCGAGACGTCGAGATTCTTCTTCGGGCGCGTCGAAACGGCGAACCGCCCCGAACATCAACCCCACCGGGTTGGGACTCGGACCGGTCGCTCAACCCGACAACGTCTGCCCCCCCATAGGGCCCACATCGTCTCCCAGCGCGGCCCATTCCAGACTGAAGCAGGCCCCTTCACCAGGGCGGCTGGTCACGAAGATATCCCCCCCGTGTTCGCGGAGGATTTTCCGGCTGACGGCCAGTCCGATCCCGGTGCCACGCGCCCCCTTGGTCGATTCAAACAGGTTGAACAGCGACTTGAGGCGCCCCGGCGGGATTCCTGGCCCAGTATCGCTGATCGTCACGCGAAACAGCCGGGCTCGGTCGTCGTACCCAGTCACAATCTGCACCTCGCGGAGAGGCTGCTCTTCGACCGCATCGAGCGCATTGGTGACAATGTTGAGCACCGCCCGATGGATCCCCTCTGCGTCGAACGTGGCATCCGGGAGCTGGGCCGGGGTGAACTGCAGGCTCGCGCCCAGTTCGCTCGCCCGCGCCTGCATCAATTCGACCACCTCCACCACAGTGTCGTTCACGTTTCCATGGGTGAGCGCAGGCTGGCGTTCTTTACCGAGGCTGAGCAGGTCCATCACCAGGTGATAGATCTTGTCCTGATTGCGTTCGACGATGCCCCACCCCTTGCGGACCATGTCCTCGCTGTGCTGCTTGAGACCCAGATCAATCAGATAACTGCCGCCGCGAACGCCCTGCAGAATGTTTTTGATGTGATGGCTGAGGATCGCGATCGTCTGACCGACCGCCGCGAGACGTTCCGACTTCACCAGTGCCTGGCGGTAGCGATTGTCTTCCACGCTCAGGGCCGTCTGCCGGCCAATCGCAATCATCAATCGCAAGATCTCTTCAGAGAATCGCTGCGTTTTGGCGCCATCAATCACGACCCGCTCACCCGGTGTAGTGATATCCACATACAGCGCCCCCAGCAGTTCGTAGCGGCCCTGAACCGGCACGCAAATCGCCTCGCGCACCCCCGCCTGAAACACACTCTCTCCCGGGGTGAACCGTGTTTCACGACGGGCGTCGCTCGTGCGAACTCCCTTCTGTGAGGAGAGGACGTAGTCAACGATACTGCGGGGAATTGGCATGCGACCGGCCGTGTCGGACTCGGTCCGGAACCGGATCGCCACGGGAGCCAGTTCGCCGGTCTCGCCATCGCGCAGCAGAATACAGCCGCGATCGGCACCGCACACATCGAGCACCAGGGCCAGGATGCGTCGGAGCAGTTCTTCCAGCGAGTTCGTCGGACGGACCGTCTCTTCGGTGATCCGATAGAGCAGTTGCAGGTTGGCGACCGTTTGCGAGACACGCTCGTCAACAGGTTCTCGCGCCGCGGGATCACCAGTTTGCGCGCTGACAATGCTCGACTGGCCGGCCGGATCGTTTTCGGAGATGAATGCCACCTGGTCGCGGACCGCTTCCCGGCTGGACACCGCACCCTCGAGCGCGAATAGCATCACCGTTCGGCCGATCTGCACCTGGTCGCCACTTCGCAGGTCGCGTGACCGTACGGGCTGACCATTCACGAAGGTGCCGTTGGAGCTGTTCAAATCGGTGAGTTGCCAGCGGCCGTCGACACACGCCACCTGGGCATGCAGTCGAGACGCTTCGGTGTCATGGACCCGGATCGCATTCTGCACGCCACGACCGAGCCCAGCCGGCCCCGTCGCCGCTAATGTCGCCAGGTCAAACCGGGTACCGAGGTCAATCCCCTGCAGTACCAGGAGCGACGCCTGACTCACGTGTTGGGGGCCGATCGACATGCAAAACCCGGTGGACGAAAAAGCGACGTTCCAGAACTCTCTGACGACGGCGTCGGTCTGGCTCCGCTCGCGCCAGTCCGCGCCAGACGGGCTGGTTCCTCCCAAGATCATAGCAGTCACCGACGTGAGGACCACGCCATCGGGAGGGTCAAAGATCCTGCGGCAAATCCATCACAGATTACCCGGTACCTGTCGCAACGAAGGGAGCCAGAAGCGTTAGCGCCCGGAGATGCATCGACTCGCCACGTTGGGCAGTTCGCTGTCCTGTCCCGCGCCGGTCACCGCCGTTACGATCGTTGCGGTGTGGCGAGTGCACATCGCCGCGACTCACGGACCATGCTGACAATCGGGGGATGACATGCACCCAGTGGCCCATAGCCTGCCGGAATCACTGCGATCGAACCTGTCGGAACGATTGAACCTGCGTCTGGCTGATCTGATCGACCTCCAGGCGCAGTATCGGATCGCCCACTGGAATGTGCGGGGTCCGCAATTCATTGCCCTGCACGAGCTGCTTGGAAGCCTGGCAGGCGAACTGGACGGCGCGATCGATGACGTTGCGGAACGGATCGCCCAGTTGGGGGGTGAAGCCGAAGGTAGCCTGCAGGTCGTCGTGCGGCGAACCGGAATCACGGAGGCTTCGGCGGGCCAGACCGCCAAAATCGATCGGCTCACCGTGGCGGCGGTTGGCGTCGCCAGTCGCGTTCGCACCGATATCGACGACGTGGCCTATCTGGGTGACGCCTTGACGGCCGACCTGCTCACCGGAATCGGGCGACTCCTCGACAAACAGGTCTGGTTTCTCGACAGCCACCAGCGAACCTGAGTCGGCGGGATGTGGGTGCTGGGCGGAATCTGGCGGTCCGGCGGCCGCAGGTCGTGTTTGCCGATTTTTCTACCACGTTGAGTTACCAGGAGTCACCGTCATGCTGTTGCGTCGCCGTGAGATGTTGCTGGCCGGACTCGGGATGCTGCTGGCCCCGCGCTGGTCGCAGGCCGAAAGTGCCGCCACGGCCCTGCTCTCCCCATTTGTGGAGCGGAATGAGCTGGCCGGTGCCGTCGCGCTGGTCGTGGATCGCAACGGCGTGAAATCGGTGGACGTCGTCGGGAAAGCCGATCGCGCGGCCGGTCGCCCCATGACGCGCGAGTCGCTGTTCTGGATTGCCTCGATGACCAAGCCCATGACCGGGGTGGCGGTCATGATGCTCGTCGACGAAGGCAAGATCTAGCTTGATGATCCGGTCGAAAAGTATCTCCCGGAATTCAAGTCCCAACTCGTCGTCGCGGAACGAACCGCTGATCGAACGGTGCTCAAAAAGCCAGTTCACCCCATCACGATTCGAGAAACGCTCGCGCACACCAGCGGCCTGCCGTTCAAATCGGCCGTGGAAGAACCCACGCTCGACGGCCTGCCCCTCGCGGCCGCGGTCCGCAGCTATGCCATGACCCCGCTGCAGACGGAACCTGGCACCGCCTACCAGTATTCGAATGCCGGAATCAATACGGCGGCGCGGGTCATCGAAGTCGTCTCAGGCGTGCCGCATGCCGAGTTCATGCAGACGCGGCTGTTCGACCCGCTGGGGATGAAAGAAACCACATACTGGCCGACCGAAGCTCAGCTGACGCGGCTCGCCAAATCGTATCGGCCGGACGCTGCGAAAACGGGGTTGGAAGAGTTTCCGATTGTCCACCTGCTCCATCCCCTGTCCGATCGTGGCCGCCGGTTCGCCATGCCGGCTGGGGGCTTGTTTTCAACAGCAGACGACGTGGGCCAGTTCTGCCGGATGCTGCTCAATCGCGGTGAACTGGATGGCAAGCGCGTGCTGAGCGAAGCGGCGGTCGCCGAGCTGTCAAAGCGGCAGACACCATCCACGCTGAAGGAAAGCTATGGCCTGGGGTTCGCGGTAGGCCCCGATTGGTATGGCCACGGCGGCGCCCACGCCACCAACATGGACATTCGCCCTGAGCAGGGCCTCGCGACCGTTTGGATGGTCCAGCATGCGGGGTTCCCGGGAATGGGTGGACAGGCGCAGGGCGTGTTCCGCAACTGGGCGCTGTCCGAGTTCGGCAAGTAACGCACGGATTGCAACCTGGGGAGCCGGAAGCGTGAGCGCCCCGAGGCACAACATTGCCCTGAGAGAACCGCCCCGAAAGCAAACAGCGACCACGACACCTCCACTCAGGGCGAGAACGCCCTGAGTGGCTATTTCTGTTGCCAGCGGTCGCCAGTCTCAAGAACGGATTTCGGACCGTCGCCGTCGAGCCAGTCGCGTGCGGCCTTGTCACCCCGGAGATGGGCATCCCAGAACGCCGTGCTGATCGCGAGAATGGCCCGGTGATGATTCGGGTTCCGTTTGCTTTTCGTTCCAGGCAGATCGCGATCACTGAACGCCTCGTGCTCGCCGTCTTTGAGTACCAGTTCGTACTTGTTCCCCGGAGGCAGGGCGGGGTACACCGCCAGACGGCTTTCGACCGTAGCGTCACCCACGAGCGCGGTATCGTTTGTGCCGGTCATCAGCAGCCACGGGATGGCCACGCCGCCGAACAGTTTGTTTGGGTCGCCGCCGTTTTTCGGGGCGTTGGGACTCATGGCGAGCGCCGCCTTGATGCGCCGGTCGGTGAATGGGGCCGCCCCGCGCGGCGTCTGCTGGCCCGAAACCCCCTGAGTCGTCACCGCACCAAACGAATGCCCCGACATGCCGATCTGGTCCAGATTGAGTCGACCGTGAAGCGGTGACTTCTCGTCGCGCTGCCACCGCTCCAACTGATCGAGCACCACCGAGACATCGCGAAATCGAGCGACCGTGTTTTCCAGATTCGCAGCGGATTTCATCGCCGCAAGGCGGCGTCCGGGCGGTAACTCTTTCCAGACCGATTCGTCACTGCCCGGATGCTGCAGGAAGACGGCGACATACCCGCGTGCCGCCCAGTGTCGCCCGAGGTACGGATTGCCCTCGCGAGCGCCGCCCAGTCCATGGCTGAACAAGACAACTGCGGCCGGGGCGTCGCGCTCGGGCAGATACACTTTCACGGGAACCGTTCGCTTACGGGTGGCGTCTTCCACATCGAGCAGAACCGTTTTCGGCGCCTCCTCCCGGGAAACGGACAATGGGTCATAGGCTCCATCGGCGGCAATCAGCCCATACGGAGCCAGGGCGACACACGCCACCAGCATGACGAGACCGCCCGAGTGCCCGACATGCGTCCTTCTGGAAGACATCATCGAATCTCCACAACACAGGCGAACTTCAGGACACCGGGTGACACGTGACGGCCACGTGCAATCCACATCATTCCTACCGCTAGAACCCTCGACCCGTTTCAATCCGGTCGATTGATTTCATGGCACAGACTCAATTCACCGGAGGTTCCAGGTGTGAGTTCAGACCGGGGCGGAATTCATCGGAGAGGGTTTCGCAGCGGCCCTGCGGGGGCGATGATTCAGCGGTTCTAGCAATTGAGCGACCCACGAAGTCTCGTGCCCGGTCCCACCTCCCGATTCCGCAATTCAACTGGAGACGACTCCATGCGGCCGCGTCTGATGTTTGCCTCGTTCCTGTTCGCCTGCACGCTGAGTCTTTCGGGACCGAATCCGGTTCGTTCCGCGGAGCCGGTCCAGCGCGACGGAGTGAAGTCACAAACAATCGAAGGCTGGACGGTGCATGTCCGCGAAGCACTGCTGAAGCAGGACCGGGTCGCGACCGAAAGGGCGCTCGAGCTGTTGACGATTCAGCTTCGCGAAATCGACCGCGTTGTTCCCAAACCAGCCGTGAAAGAGCTGCGAGACGTACTCCTCTGGCTGTCGCCCGAATACCCAGACGTGCCGCCCCGGGCCGAGTATCACCCCAGTGCCGACTGGCTGCGCGAGCACAAACGCGACCCTTCGATGGCCAAGTCGGTCGAATTCACGAATGTGCGGACCTTCGAGGCCGAGACGAAGCGAATGCCCAACTTCACGCTGCACGAACTGGCGCATGCGTACCACGACCGGGTGCTACCCGGGGGCTTCGAGAACGACCAGCTCAAAGCGGCTTACGAACGGGCCCGGAAGCAGGGACGCTACGAGCGAGTCGAACAGCGGTTTGGCGATGGCCGTTCGTCTCAGGTCCGTGCCTACGCCCTGACGAATCCGATGGAGTACTTCGCCGAATCGAGCGAAGCCTATTTTTCGACCAACGACTTTTTTCCGTTCAACCGCGCGCAGCTGGTTGAACATGATCCGGAGATGGCCGGGCTGTTGCAGGTGTTGTGGTCGAAGGGCCGGAAAGAGATGCCTTAGTCCGGTTGTCGGTTCTCGACTGGCGATTGTTCGTTGCACGGGGGAACTCTCACGAGTTCCGCTACAGCCGACGCACCAAAAACAGCGGGCGGCGCGACCTTAACCGGTCGCACCGCCCGCACATGCTTCACAGGCTCACTATGGCGAGATCAGGTCGTGATCTCGTACCCCTTGCGCTGCTCCCGGCCCTGCCACTGCTTCGCCTCGGCATCACCGACGATCTCTTCCGTCTCCGGGTTCCAGTTGATTTTCCGCCCCAGACGCACGGCGATGTTCGCCAGGTGGCAGGTCGACATCGCCCGGTGGTGCGTGTAGACATCCGAGATCGGTTCTTCGCGGGTTTTCACGCAGTCGAAGAAGTTCGCCATGTGCTCGTTGCCGCCGTACGTACGCGGGTCTTTCCCTTTGTACACGCCCTTGATCCAGTCTTCAGGCAGCGGCTTTTCCTTGAGCAGTTCGACTGGTTTCCCCTCGATCTTCCCCCGATTGACGAACAGCCGACCTTCCGTCCCCTCGAACAGAATGCCGTTGTCGCTCTCGCTGTCGATCGTCATTTCGACCCCGTTGGCGAACAGGCACTTGATGTCGAACTTCGTCGCCACATTGTACTTGTTCGTTTCGACGGGGTGACCGTCTTTCATTGTGCAGGGATGCTCGGCCGTCCCTTCAATCGAGATCGGCCCCGACTTGTCCATGCCGATCGCCCACTGGGCGATATCCACGTGGTGGGCACCCCAGTCGGTCAGCTTGCCGCCGGAATACTCGTACCACCAGCGGAACTCATAATGACAGCGGCT
The DNA here is from genome assembly GCA_027489895.1 of Planctomycetaceae bacterium. Classification (GTDB taxonomy): domain Bacteria; phylum Planctomycetota; class Planctomycetia; order Planctomycetales; family Planctomycetaceae; genus JAIXZD01. Next base: position 7,687 of record JAIXZD010000272.1, on the reverse strand, counting down.
GGGGGCGTACCCCTTCTCTGGCTTCGGGCCGCTCACATACTCCACCAACGGGGCCTGGCCCAGCCACATGTCCCAGTTCAGCCCCTTCGGCACTTCGACAACGGGCAGTTCCCCGCTCGTCGGGCTGCGGTTGATCCCGCAGGTCACCTTCTTGATCTCGCCGATCCGGCCATCGCGGATCATGGCGATCGCCTGCAGGAACCGGTGCCCCATCTCGCTTCGCTGCTGCGTGCCCACCTGAAAGACGCGATTGGTCTCTTTGAGCACTTTGACGATCTGCTTGCCTTCTTCGATCGTCAGCGTGAGCGGCTTCTCGCAGTAGACATCCTTGCCGGCCTGCATCGCCTCGATCGCGATCTTCGAGTGCCAGTGGTCGGGGGTCACGATCGTGACGACGTCGATATCCTTCCGCTCGAGAATCTTGCGGTAGTCTTCGTACATCTCGATCGAGGCTTCGCGGCCCTTCGCGGTCTGCTTTTCTGTGACCTTGGCCTTCCCCTTCTCGACGTTGGCAAGATCGACATCGCAGACGGCGACACAGTCTCCAAACTGCAACGCGTTCATCCCGACGGCGTTCCAGCGGTCGCCCGTTCCGATGCAACCAATGATGGGACGCTCGTTGGGGCTGTCCCAACTGAACGCACGCTGCGACACGCCGGTGTACCAGGCGGGAGAGGCGGCTGCAGCCAGCGCACCGGCCGACTTCAAAAACCCGCGACGAGACAGGGATCGACTCACGGAAAACTCCTCACTGAGGGAACCCGGGAAACGGGTTCGTGCCGAGGCGAATCGGCCCAACGTGCAGCGAACCTGCACATCAAACCGGCGGAACATTCACAACCTCTTCAACGATTTTTTATCTGACCAAAAGGCAGCCGCGCCCGCAACCCGTGCCCTGCAAACTGACGACAGCAGGCGCAGTCCAAAGGGTTCTGGGAGCGGATCACGATCCGGGGAGCCGGAAGCATCAGCGCCCAGAGGAGCGATTCAAGCTCGCAACCGAGTCCGACAACAACCAGAACCAACGACAAACCATCCACCGAAGGCTAACCACCAACCAGACCGGTCGATGTCCCCGAAGCGGGTCTTGCATCCCGCTCCAGCAGGTTTAAGATTCAGGTTGTAACGCGCCGGGATGTTTTGACGGTCGCCAATAGACGATTTGTCGCAAGATGCCGGGTTTAACGGTTGGCTCGATCGCGCCAAGGTCTCCGGTCGCAAGGATGCGGAAAACTGAATCGGACTTCGCGTGGTCGACTTGCCGAATTGAACCGATGCGGAGGAGTCGCGGGTCGCCCAGAATAGGTCTGGGAGATCTCGTCGCGGAGCGTGGTCTCGCCGGTCTGCCTGCCGTTCCACGGGGTTCCCATGTCGAAGAAGTACCTCAACCTGGAAGAAGCCGCCGCCATGCTGCGGATGGCCACCTCAGAGCTGAACAAGCTGCGTGAGAAGGGCGAGATTCGCGCCTTTGCCGATCGCGGAAACTGGAAGTTCCGGGAAGAGGATGTCGATACGCTGCTGCGGTCGCGACAGGCCGACTCCAATCCCGATCTGCCGCTGCTGCCCTCGGATTCCAGCAACGAGTTCGTGCTGGGCGACGACGAAGACGTTCTTTCCGATGAACCAACGATCATCCGGAAGAACAAGAACGCCTCCAGTTCCGACAGCGACATCCGGCTGATGCTCGACGACAGCGATTCGAGCGTGTCCGATGTCGTTCTGCCCCTTTCCGATTCCGACAGCGATGTCAAACTCGTCGGCGAGACCCGCTCCAAGGGCAAGTCGGCCAGCGACAGCGACGTGAAACTCGTGGGCGAGTCGGGCGTGTTGGCGGACAACGTGCTCGGTGGCGGCCCCGGCAGCGACAGCGACGTCAAGCTGATCGGAGCCACCTCCGATAGCGATGTGCGACTGATCGGAGACTCGGTGATTGGCCTGAAGCCCGACAGCGACAGCGACGTCAAACTGGCCTCGTCGACTCCGAAGCGGGAAATTCCGAAGTTGCCGGCCGTCATTCTGCCCATGGATGACGACGAAGGCATTTCGCTGGCCCCGCTCGATGACGGACCGTCCTCGAAGGCCAAGAAGGCCCCGATTCCATCACCCGCCCCGCCTGCCATGGGCGGTTCGGTGCTGGATGATGACGCGCTGCCGTCCCTCGCGGGCGATTCCGGCATTTCGCTCGATCGCGTTGCCGATAGCGGCATCTCGCTCGATGGCGGAAGTGCCTTGAACCTCGATGGCGACAGCGGCCTCTCGCTCGACCTCGCCTCCGATAGCGGGATTTCGCTCGTGGGCGATTCCGCGGCGCCGCTCTCGGGTGGCAGCGGCAAGAGCAAGGGAAAAGGCAAAGGCCCCGCGGTGTCGTCAGACGACGATCTCCACGCCACCGCCCCGATGATGAACATCCCGCTCGATGATGACGATGACATCACCGACACCAACCTCGAAATCCCGCTCTCCTCGGGCGATTCGTCCAACGAGTACGATTCCACCGGCGTCATCTCCCTCGACGACGACGAGGAAGACCTCGACGAAGTCGCCGCCACCACGGTCACCAAACGCGGGGGCCGCGGAACCGCGGTGACGCAGGAGATCGAGAACGACAGCAGCGACGAGATGTTCGCTGCGGTCGATGAAGGGTCCGATGAGTTCGACGATTCGGTCGAAGTCTCCGACGATGTCATCGGGGAAGACGACGAAGTGTCGGCCGATGTGTTCGGAGCCGACGACGAAGATTTCGGCGATGTCGAAGAAGGCGAAAGCATCAGCGACATGGCGGTGCCCGCCGGCCGCATGATGGCCCCGGTCGAGCAGGACTGGGGAGCGCTTGCCTTCACCGGAGTGCTGCTCTCGTCACTCGTCCTTCTCGGAACCGCCACTGTCATGTACGAACTCGTTCGCAACATGTGGCATACCGACCTGTCGGGCGTCAACCCCGTCGCAGGCGGTCTGATCGACACGATCGGCGGAATGTTTTAGCCCGCACGTCGCGTGATCGCGGCAGTGACCAGCAGAACATGTCAGGGGCGGTTTCCTTCTTTGGGAACCGCCCCTGCTTCGTTTATGACGGCGCCACCAACCGCAATCGAACTACGGGCTGCGGGACCTCTCGACCTTCTCGCGGCGGTGACTGGCGTTTCCGACACCGGAGATTGGATAATCGAGTGAGCGCCGCTCTGCTGATCGCGTTGCGATCGACTTCGGTTCACCTTCGGAGACTTCGACGTGCCTGCCCCTTCGGTTGCCCAGACCCCGGTCGCTCATCCTCAATTCGCGACGGACCCCCTTGCGATCCTGGAAGCGCTGATCGCGCTCCCCAGCGTCAATCCGATGGGGCGGGATGTTTCTGGTCCCGAATATCTCGAAGGACGCGTCACCGCGTTTCTCCAGCAGTTCTTCCGCGACCTGGGCGTGCCGTCCGAGACCATCGAAGTTCAGCCCGGCCGCTGCAACGTCCTGGCCCGATTCGATCGTCCCGGCGCGACCTCGACCATTCTGCTCGATGCTCACCAGGACACCGTTCCCGTCGAGGGAATGACGATTGCCCCCTTCACGCCCCATCGCGACGGAGACCGGCTGTACGGCCGGGGGTCCTGCGACGTGAAGGGCGGGATGGCGTCGATGCTCGCCGCGTTCGCACGGCTCGTTCGCGAGCAACCCGCGACCCGCGCGAACATCCTCATGAGTTGCACCTGCGATGAAGAGCAGACCGCCGGAGGAGCACGGCATCTGGCCCGGCTGTGGTCGGATCCGAAATCTCTTCCGCCCGGTTCGCTCGTCACGCGACCCGACATCTGCATCGTAGCCGAGCCGACGGAACTCGATATTGTCGTGGCCCATCGTGGGGCGGTCCGCTGGAAGATCCGCACCAAAGGGGTTGCCTGCCACAGCAGCCGGCCTTCCGAAGGAGTCAACGCGATCTATCGCATGGCCCAGGTCGTCCGCGAACTGGAACACTACGCGAGCGAGTTGCCTTCGATGATTCCACCGCACCCTCTCTGCGGACCGGCCACGCTGAGCGTCGGACGGATTGAGGGCGGGATCAGCGTCAACACGGTCCCCGACGAATGCCACATCGAAATCGACCGCCGCTGCGTTCCCGGAGAAGACCCCAAGCTCGTGATCCCGAAGGTCGAGCAGTATCTGCGGGAACGGCTCGACGTCGACTTCGAGATGCTGCCGCCGTGGGTGGAAGGCGCCACCTTGTCGGACGATAACAACGGTGACTGGGCCGGCCGTCTCATGCGGCACATCGAAGCGGTCGCGGGGCCTCGGGAAAAAATCGGTGTCCCCTATGGGACGAATGCCTCCCGGTTCGCGATGACCGGCGTCCCCGCCCTCGTCTTCGGCCCCGGATCAATCGAGCAGGCCCACACCAAAGACGAATGGATCGACGTCCGCCAGTTGCCGCTCGCGACCGAAATTCTCTACCGCTTCTGCGCAGGAGAAGGCGCGTAGTAGTCCGTCTACCATCTACGTCAGACAGATGAACAGGTCAGGCGCACCAGAACGGCGCTTTACCGCCGCAACCGGTCGAGTGCTCCGGCCGTCTGCGGGAACAGCTTGCGATTCCGCTGCTCGAAGTCGCGGGCAAACGCATAGACCGCCACGTTGTACGATTCCCGTCCAAACAGCGGTTGAGCCGCGAGCGAGGCCTCGGCCGATTTGCCGCGGTAGAGAATGTCGTACATCGCGAGCACCTTGGCCGTTCGCGTGACGCCATGCTGGCAGTGAACGAGGATCGGGTAGCTGTCCGGGTTCGACAGAAGCTTGACCAGTTGCTCGACCTCGGGGCCTTCCGCCAGCGTCGTGGGAGGCAGCGGTAACTCGACGAGATTCGCCCCGGAACCACGGACGAATTGCCGCTGGTCGAGACAGCGTTCCCGGCCCATCTCGTCCGGATTGCAGAGATTGACGATTGTCCGAATCTGATACTTCGAGATCAGTTCGGCAAAGACCTCTCCCTGCAGCCAGGCACTGCGGTAGACCATCCCCTGATCATGCACGGCAAAATGCCCGTACCGCTTGTGCTGCTGGTAGGCATACCCGGCGACGGAGAGGCCCAGCGCCACCAGCCCCAGTAGCAGCATCGCTCGTGATTTGGCGGTCATCCCTGACTCCCGAACAGTGTCGACGATTTTTTCCTCAGTCTTTTGCAAGGGCGGGACCGTACCGCAATCCCTGCCAGAGGATCAACACCTGTTCCCCAAGCCCCGCGCCGTGCGAGCGACCGCGTTGTGCAAGAGCCGGAAGCGTCAGGGCCTCGAGCAGGCGACGCACTCCGCCGGAGCCACGGCCTCCACCATGCGTGGCGAGCCTGTCTCGAAACAACCCGTCTCGTCCAGGTCACACCCGGCAATCCCTCCCGAGGTTCTTGTTGTGCCTTTCCTTTGCGTCTTCGAGTCTTTGTGTGGTTGAGTCTCCCAGAGTCGACTCTCGAGCAAAGTCTCTTACCACGTGAAGACTGCTCTTTACGAGATCCGACAACCGGAGTAGCGTCCGCACCAATTCTCCACGCGGTTCTCGCACAACGCTCCCTCCCACCATCCCGTTCCGACGTTCAGGCCTTCGCTGCCCGCTGGTGCGCGACGGCTCGCCGAACAATCCCTCCCCCACCCGACATTATCCCCCCGATGCCCGCTCGCTCCTGGCCCGTCGTGTTCCTGTTTCTGTCAACGCTCGTCGTTGCGGGACTACCGGGCTGCGCATCAACCGGGGTCAAAAACCCATTCGCGGCGGCCGGTAAGCGAAACAGCAGTCTCGCCGCGGCGAAACCTGTCCAAACCGGAGAGGACCCGTCCAACTCGCCACCAGCCAGCAAGCCGGCCAAGCCGGGCGGGCCGCAGCCATTCGACCATGAAACCCTGACGCTGATCGACAAGGAGCTGCGGGATGCGTCTCCCGATGAGCGGGATGCCCTCTACGCCGAGCTCAAGTCGATTTCGCCGGATATGGTCAAAGAGGTGTTGCGGATTCGTCGGATGGGGCTGAACTTCCGCGAGCAACAACGTCTGGCAGAACGCTCCACGGAGTCACCCGCGGGCGCAGAAGCGGACCTCGTGGCCGGAACCGCCGAACGAACCACCGACCCCGGACTGGGCGAAAACCCTTGGGCGGTTCAATCCCGGCAGACGACGGCCCGCCCGATTCTGGGCGGACACTCCGGAACGATGCTGGCCCAGATCGAGGCACCCGCACCGAACGGACGAACAGCCATCACCCCGCCCGATCAACAAGCTTCGAATCCGCCCTCTGGACCTGCGACAGCCCCCATGTCCCCTGCGGTTCAGCCTGCTCAAGCGGTGAATACAGCCGCCTCCCCCGTCGTGACGGCCTCGGCGACCGCGCAACCTGCTTCGCCAGGCGTGTCGAATCCCGGCTCGGCAACAACACCGCCCGCGACAACCGCCCAGCCCGGCACAAATCCGAATCCGATGGGCGTCAACCCGGCGACTCCGATGGAGACCGCCCCGCTCCCACAGCCTGCCAGCGCACGCGGCGACCTCATTCCAGGCCAATACAACCCTGGGCAGCTCAACCCCGGAGCCGCCGTCACCGCCTTCGGACAGCCCGTCGTCGCCAATGTCCAGAAAGCTCTCCAGGAGATCCCGAAACCTCGGTTACCGTGGGGACAATCCCCTGCCACTCCCGCCAGTTCGACCGCTCCGGTCGCTGCCACGCCCACCCCACAAGATCGCGTCGCCCTCGGACAGGTCATCGACGAACTCGAACAGCAGGTCGCCCAGGCCAAGCCGGGCACGACGCCTGAAGAGCTCCAGATTTACATCGAAAAACATGTCCATCTGAGGTTGCTCTATCTGCTGGCTGGCCAGCAAGAGCGGTCATTGCAAGCGATTCCAGGCATCCCGGCGGCCGACCAGGAATTCTGGCAGCAGACGCTCTGGGGCCTGTCGAACTACTTCGACTCGGAACACCTCCCCCGCGAAACCGACCGGGCTACGCAGACGGTCGCCCAAATGGCCACGGCGGTCTCTCGCTTGCGACAAAAGGCCGCGCTCGAACTGCGCAATGTCGGCTTCTGCCAGCGGATCAACAATTTCGGAAGCTACGAGAGGTTTGAACGCGACGAATTCGCCGCAGGCCAACCCGTGTTGCTTTACGCCGAAGTCGAAAACTTCTTCAGCGAACCCACGACCGACGGCCAATACCGCACGTTGCTCAAGTCGACACTGGAGATCTATCGCCCTGGAAAAACGGGTGACCTCGTTGACCGGTTCGAATTCCCCGCGACCGAAGACCTCTGCCGCAACCCGCGTCGCGACTACTTCCACAGCTACGAGTTCACGATCCCAACCAAACTCGGACTGGGACCGCACATTCTCAAGTTGACCGTGGAAGACCAGCTGACGCGCCGCGTCATGACGCAGTCGATCAACTTCTCCGTGAAATGATCCGGCTCGTGAGTCGTCGTGCCGTCTGGCAACAACCGCCAGGCCGCGACTCGACCGCGAAATGCAACGGCCTGTGCTGCTTGCGCTCGCCCTTCGCTGAATCGCCTGATTTGCTATTCTAGCGGGGCCTCGCGACGAACTTTCCGCAGGGGCGCCGCAAGCCTTGCCGAGCCAAGCGCCAGAGCTCGATGTCCTTGGAGAAACACCGTGTCGACCGGCACAAAGCCCGCAATTGGAAAACTTGCCGGAAAACGCGCTGTCGTCACGGGAGC
>JAIXZD010000451.1 GCA_027489895.1 Planctomycetaceae bacterium | reverse complement strand
GCTCAATGCCGGGCCTGTGGGGACGCTGCTAGCGAGCGGATCGATCGACGTCGGCGAGTCGACGGTGGGCGGGCTGGGCGGCGCGGTCCATCTGTTGGGGAACCGGGTCGGTCTGCTGGCGGGGGCGAAGGTCGAGGCGAGCGGGACCGCTGGCGGGGGCGAGGTGCTGGTGGGCGGCGACTATCTGGGCCGCAATGCGAGCGTGGTGAATGCCGCGCGGACGACGGTGGCGCAGGGCGCGGAGATTCGGGCGAATGCGGTCGTGCAGGGGACTGGCGGACGGGTGATCGTCTGGTCGGACGAGGGGACGAAGTTCGCGGGAACGATCTCGGCCCGGGGCGGCGCTGTCGGTGGAGATGGTGGGTTTGTCGAGACGTCGGGCAAGGCCTGGCTGTCGGCGACGGGCGAGGTCGATGCGCGGGCGGCGAGCGGTGTCGCGGGCGTCTGGCTGCTCGACCCGTACAACATCTCGATCGAAGCGAATGCCACGTCGAACATCGATTCGCTGACGACGCCCGGGACGTTTGAGGCGATCGGCGACGATGCGGTGCTCGATGTCGGGGAAGTGATCAACGCGCTGGAAGCGGGGACGAGCGTCACGATCGTGACGGGGTCGGGCGGGACGCAGGCGGGCGATGTGACGTTCAATGGGGCCGTGACGGTCGATCTTGCCGCGAATGGTCCGGTGACGCTGACGGTGCAGGCGGCCGGGGCGATCGTCGTCAATGAAGCGATCACCGCGACGAGTGATTCGCTGACGGTGAACTTCACGGCCGGGACGACGATTCAGGTCTCGGCGCAGATCCTCACGAATGGCGGCGCCGTGACGCTGGAGTCGACGGGTGGGGATATCGCGCTGGCGTCCCTGGTTGATGCGGGGATGGGCTCTGTGGTGCTCACTGCAACGGCGGGTCAGATCACCGGCGATGGCACGATCTCGTCCAGCGAAGTGATCGCCCAGCGGTTGACGGCGACCTCGAATGGCCAGCAGTTGCTCGAAGTCGATGTCAATGAACTCGAGATCGAGTCGACGAACGGCGGCAATCTCGACTATCGCAACCTGGATGGCGACCTGTTGTTGACGAAGGCACTCACCGCTGGCTCTGTGACGGTGAACGCTCAGAACGGTACGCTGACGGTCGGCGCGTCGAATGTCAGTGGCGATGGCGGCGTCCACCTGGAGACGACCACGGGCGGGATCGTGCTCAATGGCAGCGTCACGGCGACTGGTTCGACGCTCGACCTGGTTTCTGCTGGCGGAATCACCGGGATTGGCGTCGTGACGGGCGGGACGGTGAATCTGGAGTCGGACGTGCAGTCGATCGGCGCCAGCGGCGCGGGGATCGAGATTGCGGGCGGCGATCTGACGGCGCAGACGGCTGGCGGAGATGTGTTTCTCGTCGCGACGAGTTCGACGACGGTCAATCTCGTCAACGTGAGTTTGGGCGGGGCGTCGCTGAATCTGCTGGGCGGGGAGTTCACGGCCGGGGCGAACGATGTCATTGAGGATGCCAGCACGCTGATTCTGGAGGGGGCGACGTATGACCTGCTGGCGACGACGGATGTCGTGCAGCAGTTCCGGTTGCTGTCGGGGACGCTGGCGGGAATGGGCGGCGGATCGCTGGAGAGCACGGGTGGCTTCGACGTGCAGTCGGGGTCGATCAGCGCGGTGCTGGCCGGTTCGAGCGGACTGACGAAGTCGTCTGCCGGGACGGTGACGCTGTCGGGGGCGAACACGTACACCGGCGGGACCGATGTGGATGGCGGCACGCTGGTTCTGGAGGGCGGTGCGGCGCTGGACGATAGCGGGTTTGTGACGGTGGCCGATGATGGCAGTGCACAGTTGATGCTGAACGCGAGCGAGACGATTGGCTCGCTGTCTGGGGGTGGGACGAACGGGGGCACGGTCGAACTCAACGCGAACACGCTGACGGTGGTGAACGCGACCGACACGACGTTTGCAGGCGTGATCCAGGGGTCTGGCGGATTGGTGGTTCGGGCCTCGGGCACCCAGTTCACGCTCTCGGGTGCGAATACCTACACCGGCACGACGAAGATTGATTCTGGCGATCTGGTCCTGGTGGGCGAGCAAGCGATTGCCGATGCGGGGGTCGTGGAGCTGGCGAACATTCGCGGTGCCCGGCTGGTGTTGAATAACGGAGAAATCATCGGGGGATTGACCGGTGGCGGAACGACGGGCGGACAGGTCGTCACGGGCCCCCATAATCTGCTGGTGAGTACTGCGGACAGCTACACGTTCGCGGGCAAGGTGAGCGGGAACCTCCAGAAGTCGGGGACGGGGTCGCTCGATCTGACCGGGACCGGTTCGACGGCGAACCTGCTGGTCGACGGGGGCGTGCTGGCGCTCAACGGAACAAACACGGGTGACGTGACGATTCAGGGAACGGGTCGGTTCGCTGGGACGGGGACGAACACCGGCGCGGTGCTTGTGAATAGCGGGACGCTGGCACCGGGGAACAGCCCGGGTATTCTGCCGGTGGGCAATGTGACGTTCGCCAGTGCGGCGACGTTTGAAGTCGAAATCGGCGGGAGTACGGCGGGGAACTACGACCAGTTGCTGGTGACGGGGACGGTTGCCCTGAACGACGCGACGCTCAGTCTGCTGTCGTTTGGTGGTTACATC
>JAIXZD010000060.1 GCA_027489895.1 Planctomycetaceae bacterium | reverse complement strand
GTGCAGCAAGCGCGGGAATCAGCCCGCCGAACACAGTGCCGCAATAATCTGAAGCAACTGGGTCTCGCCCTGCACAACTATGCCGATGTGACGGCCACGGTGATTCCGCGTGGCGTCAACCATCCGACGGGACCTTCATGCTGTTGCGTGACGACAAATGGCCAGAATGGCCACACGATCCATGCGATGCTGCTCCCCTTCATGGACCAGACGAACGTCTACAACCTGGCGAATTGGAGCCTGCCTTCGAACAACGTCGCCCAGGCTCCGGTTTACAGGACCAAGGTCCCCGGGTTCATTTGCCCGAGCGCCCTCCCGCCGCCGTTGCCAGCTTCTGGCGCGCAGCCTCACAACTATCCGGCGGCCGGGACGGCCCACGGTTATGGCCTGTGCGGCGTGCATGGATCTCAGACCTCGAATGGTGCGTTTGCGTCGCGGTGGGGGCTGGTCAATGAAGCGACATCGACCTCGATGGATACTGTCATGCGGTTTTCGGGGATTGTTGATGGCCTGAGTAACACGATTGCGTTCTCGGAAATGGCAACCGGGCTTCCAGGTGCATTGCCTGCAACTCACCCCTATGGAGAAAGCTGGTTCATCCCCAACTACGGCAGTACGGAGTTTTCGGTGTTGGCAGCGGCCACGCCGAACAGTGCGGTGCCGACGTACTCGACGACGCACAACTGGGGTACGGTCCGCAGTTACCACACCGGGGGCGTCCACGCCGTCCTGTTTGATGGCACGGTCCGGTTCATCAGCGACAGCATTTCTGGCCAGATCTGGGTCGGATTGGGTACGCCGATGGGCCGTGAACTGCTGGGTGAATTCTAATACCTGGATTCAAATGCCGCCCGGCCCCCAAGGGCCGGGCGGCTGGTTGTTATCGCGGACGCCTGTCCCGCTTTCTGTCGCTGGAATCGTGCTGGTCATCCCTCGGAACTGGTGCCGGTTCGTTGTTTGGGAATCGAAACGCATGTGCCGACTAAACCGCCGCTCATTGTGGGTTCATCTGGTTGCGTTTGGAGTTGTTCTCGCGGGGGTGGGCTGCTCAAGCGGGCCGAACCTGGGCGATCCGGTCAAGGTCTCTGGGAAGATCACCCGGAAAGGCAAGCCGATGGCCAATGTGACCGTGGGCTACATCACCACGAGTGAAGGCGTACCTGGCCCGTATCGCTACGCCGCATCGAAGACGGACGCCGAAGGGGCCTATTCGATCGACAAGGTCTATCCCGGCGAATACCACGTCTCGGTCGTGCCCGAGCCGCCGGCCCCCGATGCGAGCGGCAAAGTGGAAGCAACTCCCGGAGATCCTGCACTGGCCAAGTACGGCATCAACAGCCCGCTCAAGGCAGACGTGGCGTCCGGATCGCAGGAATTCAGCTTCGACATTCCCGAGTAGCCGATTGGCAGACTTGGCGTGATGCCGCCTACCTGTCGCGTTATGACGCGAACAGGTCGGGCGTCTGGTAGAGCAACCGGCCACCGACGCGGATTTCGGTGTCGACGAGGTAGGGGCGAATTCCGTCGAGGTCGGGGTCGATACCCAGACCTGGTGCGTCGGGAACGTGCAGCAGGCCGTTTGAATCGGGCGCCAAGTGCGTTTTCGTCATCGCGACGGCGAGCGATTTCAGTTCGGTGGGGTACTCGCAAATCGTGTCGGCCTCCAGCCCGGCAAACGGCTGCAGCGAGGCCGAGAGGGCGAGGTTCGACGTGAAGGTGTGGTTGACGTACGTCACGCCCCGTCCGGACGCGAGGTCGGCCACATCTTTGGAGATCGTGATTCCGCCGATTCGTCCGGCGTCAATCTGCACGAACTTCAGTCCCGCATGGTCGAGCATCTGCTTGGCCATGTGGAAGTTGTGACAGCCTTCGCCCCCGGCCAGCCCGACCGAGCCGCTTTCCGAGGCGAGCGTGTGATACTCGCCCAATGCGCCCGAGACAAACGGCTCTTCAAGCCAGGTGGCGCGGACGGCGTTCAACGCGGGCAAGCGGGCGCGGGCCGCGGCGACGTTCGTGTTCCAGACAGTCCCCGCATCGACGAGCAAGAGACCATCGTCGCCCAGCCCTTCGCGTGCGGCCTGAAGCTGGGCTTCGTCGGCTGCGACTGTCGATTGGCCAAACGGCCCCCAGCCAAACTTGGCGGCACGGAATCCGCGCGCGCGAATCGAACGAGCTTTCTCGAAGGTCGCTTCGGGAGCGTCGCCAAACAGCACCGAGGCATAGGGTGTTTTGGGATACGCACGGGGATAGCCCAGGAGCTTCCAGACTGGTTCGTGCAGTCGGCGACCCAGCAGATCCCAGAGCGCGATGTCGATCCCCGACAGAGTGTGGTCGGCCTGCAGCAGGTCGAGACTCTGGGCACGCACGAGGTCGCCAATCCGGCGGATGTCGGCAATGTCGTCGAGCGATTGTCCCAGCACGGAAGCCGCGACCGGCTTGCAGGCGCTGTGCGACATGGGACAGACGAGGCTGGCGATCGAGACCAGCGGCGCGGCCTCGCACTCGCCCCAGCCGACTTCGTCTCCCGCGCGAACCCGCACGAGCAGCGCATCCTGACTGCCATCGCCGATGTCCAGGATTTCCGGCATCGCCAGATAGAAAAAGTCGATGGAATCAATTCTCATGAATGAATGACCTGGCAGAACCGTGTGACGCTGAGGCCCAAGGATTCTCGACGCGCGGCGAGACCTGGGCAACCCTGCGGGCAGGAGACGCGACACGGCGGCCCCTGCGGACGCTCCCAGGCTGATGTGTGATGTTGCCGATTGACACGCCCTGAACTGGATGGCCCATGAGTGTTCCTATTCCCGCGCGAACCCTGTCTTCCCTCGGGCGCTGGCGCGTCGTTGTATTGCTCATGCTGCTGGCGGGACTGGGGCATTTCAACCGGGTTGGAATCTCGGTGGCCGGCAGTGAAGTGTTCATCCCGAAAGTGGGTCTCACCGAAGTCCAGATGGGGTGGGTCTACACGACGTTTCTCGTGGTCTACGCGGTGGGGATGTTGCCGGGTGGCTGGCTGATCGATCTGATCGGCGCGACGCGAGCCCTGGCGCTGTATGGCGTCTGCATGGGGTTGTTCGTCGCTCTGACTGGCGCGCTGGGCTGGTTGACGACAGGCCCCGCGCAACTGCTGCTCGGGCTGCTGATCATTCGGGGATTGGCCGGGTTCTGCAATGCGCCGCTGCATCCGGGAGCAGCGCATGTCGTGTCCGACATCATGGCTCCGTGGGCCAGGGCCGGGGCCAACGGGCTGATCACGGCCGGCGCGGTGATTGGCATCGCCTTCAGCTATCCGCTGTTTGG
>JAIXZD010000499.1 GCA_027489895.1 Planctomycetaceae bacterium | reverse complement strand
ATTCGACACAGCGATCGGTGACGCCTTTGACCAGCGTGGTGGTTAGGTCGGGGTCGTTCTAGGCGAGGGCGATGTAGTCGAGAAAGAACAGCGGCTCGGCCCCGAGGCAGAGACAGTCGTTGACGGACATCGCGACGAGGTCGATGCCGACGGTGTCATACTTCTTGGCGAGGATCGCCACTTTGAGCTTGGTTCCGACGCCATCGGTTCCCGAGACGAGGACGGGGTCGGCGTAATTGCGGGCGAATTTGGGGCTGTTGCCGAGGCGGAAGAGGCCGGCGAAGCCGCCGGGCAGGTCTTGGACGCGGGGGGTGTGGGTCCGCTTCATGAGGGCGGGGAGGCGGGCCATCGCCTGTTCGTAGAGTTCCAGGTCGAGGCCGGCGGATTTGTACGTCAGTCCCATGAAGCGTGCGTCCCGAAGGCAACGAGTGAGTTTTGAGTTGGGCGGGAGTGAAGCCTGCCCCTGCGGCTGTCGGCAGGATATCGCGCGGTGAGGAGAGTGACAGGGAGCCGGGGGAATTTCCCGAAGTTGGCAGGGGAGGGCTCGGCGGAAGCGGGGAGGGTCTTGGGGTTGGGAATGCGGGGGAGGGGATTGGGCGCTGGGGGAAGGCTCACGCCTTCCGCTACAGGTTTGTCGGGGAAGCCTTACGGCTTCCGCTACGGCTGGTGAGGGGGCGATGGTCCGTGCTAAAATCGGGACCGATGCGATGGGAATGATCCGTCTGGCGTGAGTTCAGTTTGTTCTGGAAGGAGTTCGATCATGGCACACCCTGTCAACTTGTCTCTGCGTCAGTTCCTCGGAGGGGGGCTGTGGCTCGGTCAGGAGCAAGGGCTGTCCGAGGCCGATGCGATCGCCAAGCTGAAGGCGGCCGGTGGCCTCGTTCTGGAGATTGCGCAGAACGACAACCGGCTGGATGTCAGCTTTTTGTCGGCCCAGGGAAAGGTGACGGACGAACTGATCGCTCCGGTGCAGTTCATTCCGCGGCTGGCGCAACTGAATCTCCGCGGGACGGAAGTGACCGATGCGGGCCTGGTCGCGGTGGGGAAAGCGGTTTCGCTCGTTCGACTCCACCTGGAGAAGACCAAGGTGACGGATGCGGGGGTGGCAAACCTCAAGACTTTGGTCAATCTGGAGTATCTGAACCTGTACGGAACCGAGTTGACGGATGCTGGATTGGCTCAGCTTTCCGGTCTCGCCAAGCTGAAAACGCTGTACGTTTGGCAGACGAAAGTGACCGATGCGGGCGTAATGGCATTGCAACAGGCGCTGCCGATGCTCAAAATTGTGCGGGGAACCTAGGTTTTCTGGGCGAAGTCAAAAGTCAAAGGTCAAAAGTCAAAAGGGAGGGGCACGCGAGCCTGCTCTCTTTTGCTGATGACGATTTCTAGTCCGCTCGCTAGTTACTCACCTGAGTGAAGCCGAGGGCTGATCTTTGGTTTCATCAGAAATCAACGACAGCCCGAGTGGGATTCACTGCAAGCATCGACGTGGTTTCTGCGTGGTCGCGTCCAGGGGAATGAACATGGCGAAGGTGCTGGGCTGGCAGTCGGTGGTGATCGGGTTCCTCGCCTTGGCGTGGACCTCGGCTGGTTTTGGGCAGGAGTCCAAGACTGCGGAATCCAAGACTGCCAAGGTGACCAAGGCAGCCGACCTGCCTCCGGAGATCGCGACGGCGTTTGAGGCCCAGGGGCTGCGGCTGACGTCCACGGCGCTCGCGCTCGATGTTGAATCCGAGGTGATGAAGGCGATCAAGGATCTGCCCAAGGCCAAGAAGAATCTGATGCTGGCTGACCGGGAGAAGTTTGGGGCCGAGGCCGAGTTGGAAGCGGTGAAGCAGCAGATTTCCGACTTCAAGAAGCGGCACACGCTGCTCAGTGCGCAGATGGCGAACGTCACCGATGTGGTGACCAATAACCGGCTGGTTGGGGAACTCAACAAAACGGCGGGGATTGTCGACGCGCTTCTGGAGCAGCAGGAGAAGTCGACCGAAAAAGTGAAAGCGGCCCGCAGCAAGTCGAATGATCAACGCGAGGCGTTTGTGCAGACGCTGCTGGGGCTGCGGGCCTCGGCTGACAAGGCGACTCAAAAGTGGGAAACGCTGGCGGCTGACAAGGAGCTGGCGGACCATGTCGAGAAGGCGGCCGAGCTGACCGGGAAGAAGCTGGCCCTCAAGCCGTCGCCCGCGTTTGTCAACGCGGAGAAGCAGCTTAAGACCTACGAAGAAGCGATGATTGCCGAGGCGATCTCTCTGGAGAACGAGAGCGGGACGCTCTGGATCAACGTCGCGGTGAACGGCAAGCCGGTCACGCGGATGGTGGTCGACTCGGGGGCGACATCGATTTCGCTGCCGTACAAGCTGGCGAAGGACCTGGGGATCGAACCGAAGGAGAGCGACCCGGACATCATGGTCGGGCTGGCCGATGGCAGCCGGGTGCCTGCCAAGCTGATTACGATTGCATCGGTGCGGGTCGGCAAGTTTACGGCCGAGAATGTCGAATGCATCGTGATGGACGAGTCGGCTTCCGAAGCGCCGCCGCTATTGGGGATGAGTTTCCTGGGCCGGTACAAGTTCGAGATCGACACCGACAAGTCGGAACTGCGGATGGTGAAGGTCGATTCCGGGGAGCCGGATCCGCGGGCGAAGTCGAAGAAAAAGAAGACGAAGTAGCCTGGGGATGCTCGGGTTGAGAGCGAGCGCTTGTCGCGGAGGGGAACTCTCACGAGTTCCGCTACGACGGGTGGCTTTTTGTCGGATAGGCTTCCAGCCTGTCGAGAGGTTCTTCCCCTTGCTGAGGCGTCCGGCTGCGGTCAGTAGCTCATGGCTGCCACGATGGACTCGTCGCAAAGGGAACTCTCACGAGTTCCGCTACATGCTGTCGTCGGAACGCTTTCGCGCGGTGTGGCCAAAGAATGACTGCGGGCGAGACGTCTCGGAGGGAGACGCTCGCCCACACTGTTTTAACCGCTGCGTGATGATCGCTGATCATCATCCACGGAACTGTTATCTGTCGGCTTGCGACGACCCGCGTGGTTAGACCACGGGCGGATCGACGTTGACGCGACGACCTTCCTGGTCGAACCGGACCTTGCCTTCGACCAGAGCGAAGATCGTGTAGTCACTGCCGAGGCCGACATTGCGGCCCGGGCGCCACTTCGTTCCGCACTGGCGGATGATGATATTTCCGGGAATGACCGACTCGCCGCCGAACTTTTTGACGCCCAGCCGCTGGCTGTTCGAATCGCGTCCGTTGCGGGTCGAGCCCTGCCCCTTCTTATGTGCCATGTCGTTCGTCCTGCAAAGCAACTGTCGCTGCGCCGGCAGCGTGTTCGTGAAGAAGGCAAGAGTATAGGGGGAAGGGGGCGGGGATGGCAACCTCCTCTGCGGAAAATCGGTTACGGCGGACGGATCAAAGGGCGTGCATTTGTGTGGGGTGAGAGGGGTGAGGCGGGCCGTAAGATTTTCCCAGAACGTTCAGTCGGCTTGAGACTTACATCTTGTGTGAAGGGCAGTGTCTCGCAGGCGGGATTGGCAAGGATCGGGGGTGCAAACCGAGGAAAACCGGCCGTCTGGGGGCGGAACTGGGCCTACAACCGGAACAACCGGCGCGGGATCGATGCTGGAGGGGGTGAGCGAGTGAATTCCGATGGGGGCGGTTTGGTTTGGGAGACGAAACAAGTGGTGTGATTCCCGAATGCGAAGTGGTGGTTAGCGGTTGAAGCAGCCGAGGTTTGACCTGCCCTCGCGAGCTGGCCTAAGCGCGATCGCCTGTCGCCCCCAAGTTCCCGACCGAATCCCCGAAGGTTCCCCTGAGGAGTATCCCAGAATGAAGTGGATGAGTCTTGCTGCTGCCCTGATGGTGTCGTTCGCGTGTACCAGCGATGCGAATGCCTTCTGGAAGAAGAGCTGCTGTGCTCCTGCGCCCAGCTGCTGTGCCCCCGCTGCCCCGACGTGTGCCGCTCCTTGCGCTCCGACGTGTGCCGCTCCCGTTACGTGTGGCCCGACCTGTGCGCCGCAGGCTTCGCCCTGCTGCGAGCCGGTTTCGTGCTGCAAGCCGAAGTTCAAGCTCTGCCTGCCGAAGTGCCGTCTGCCGAAGATGCCGAAGCTCTGCCGTCCGAAGTGCTGCCACACGACGAGCTGCTGCACGGCCGCTCCGACGTGCTGCGCTCCCTCGGCTCCTGCCGCTCCGGCTTGCTGCGCTCCTGCCGCTCCGAGCTGCTGCGCTCCGGCCGCTCCGACTTGTGCCGCCCCGACGAGCTGCTGCCACTAATTTTAGTGCAGTGGCTGTGAGGACGCTGGTCCTCGCGGGTTGACGAATGAACGCGAACCCGGGACGGTATCGAAAGATGCTGTCCCGGGTTTGGCGTTTCTTTGGGACGAGATTGGGTAACGCCCCGTGTCGCGGAGGGGATTGCACATGTCGGCTAACCCGCCTGGGGGCGTTCCGAGAGTGGTGCAAAGGCCCCGACTGGCGCCAGTCCGCCGAAATCTGGTTCGCTGGCTGATCCTGGCGAGCGCCGTGGCCTTGGTGATCTGGTCGTGGTGGGCCGAAGTTCCGCCGGGATCTTCCGCGTCGACGTCATCGACCTTCACGGTCAATGACGAAGTCGTTCGGGTGCGGCGCGTCATCGACGGGGATACCGTCTTGTTGACGGATGATCGCCGCGTGCGGCTGCTGGGGATCAATACGCCGGAAACGAAGCATCCGACGCTCCCGGTTCAGGCCGGCGGGATCGAAGCGAGCCGGTTGCTGAAAGAACTTGTGGACGGGCGGGAGGTTCGGCTGGAGTTCGACAAGAACCGTCTGGACCGCCATGGCCGGTGGCTGGCCTATCTGTTCCGAGACGAGCTGTTCATCAACGCGGAACTGGTGCGCGCGGGTTGGTCTCGGACAGAAACTCGGTTTCCGCTGCGGGCCACGTACAAACGGCTGCTGCGGTTGGCCGAGGAAGAGGCCCGTCGAGATCGCCGAGGGCTGTGGGCTCTGACCCCGGTTGGTTCCAGGGCGGTCGATGAGGCTGTGGAGAGCGCGGCCTCGGAATCAAGATAGAGGGCAGATGGCGTGAAGCGGGTTCCGGAGCCCGGAATCCTCGAATTGGCGCCGTACTGCGGGAAGGCGTGGGGCGGAGTGAGCCTCGATGTTTGACTGGCACCCGACGGTCTGAAACCCGGCGCGCGAACCAGGTGGAGAGCATGCCGACTTTGCTCAGCATCGATAAGGCCGCCCGGAATGAAGGCCAGCGGAGTTCGTGGACACTAACTCCGCTGGACCTCCGGGCGCTTGCGCTTCCGGCTCCCTTGGATCGCATTCGGCCGGGTGTTTGTGAGCGTCGATATCCCGTGTTTTGCTGTGTCGCACGCGCACTGCTGGACAAGCCAGCCGTGGTACCGTGCGTGCTACTGCCAATGGGATGATGCGTCGGCTTGGAGCGGTCGGACTAGCGCTGGAAAGAGGCAGGGGCATCGAGCAGGCGCACCAGCTCCATTCTTTCGTACTCGAATGCGACCACCTGAACGATTTTTGAAAAGCCGAGCTTCTTCATGATCTTGTTGCGGTGATTTTCGATCGTTCGTTCGGTCCGCTGTTCGACTTCGCCAAGTTCCCGAGTCGAGAAGGTTCCCGACATGAGTCGGTCGAGCACTTCCGCCTGACGTGGGGTGAGCGTTGACCGACGTCTGTCCAGATCGGCGAGGAGCACCATCTGGGCAGTGCGTGTCTTCCCAATGGTGCAGGCCCGTTCCAGCGATTCGAGGAGCGCGGTTGGGTCGAGCGGAGTCGCGAGAACGTTCAGGGCACCACGGCCCATCACATCGACCGCCCACTGCCAGGAGATCGACTTGGAAATGAAGATGATCGGCGGGCAACCACGTCGATAGATCAGCGTTTCGAACAGCATGGGCTTCCGACGTGTCGACCCGCCCGACTCGTAAATGACCACGCAATCGACACCAGTTGCGGGTAACTTTGCAATCGCCTCTTCGGGCGTGGCATGATGAACCAGACGACAAGGCCAATTGGCGAGAGCGTCCAAGAAGTCCTGATGGTCGACGAGAGGGTCGGTCACAAGGTAAACACAAGGAGGCAGGGACGACCTCTTGAGAGACTTGAGGGCGTGGGTTCTCTTGTTGGCGGGGGAGCGAGCCTTCGTCGACGAGACCTTCCGGGAGGACTTTCGGGGCTGGGGCATGAGTTTGTTACCGACCTGGCTTCCACGGAACACCGCGAAGAGCCTCTGACAAAACGCAATCTGGACAATACGGAGGTCACCACTCGAACCGGGTTAGTTCCTCAGGGAATGGAGCGAGCATCACCTAGGGTTTGTCCTATGTTGGGGCGGAATTATTCGGCCCAAAACATGGAAGTTGTTATCGAAAATCGAGTCATTCCATTTGGTGTGTGTGGACTATAGATCGGTTTTTTTGTAGGTCAACTCAAGACTCAATTTATCTGTGTGTATGGACTAGTTTGCTGGCGGTCGATCAGTCGGCCTCAATGGGGGGACGGAGAAGATGTCACGCGTTCGCCCGCAATTGGATTGAAGAAAGCGCTCGAAGCGGCCTGGCGCTTCCCATCGCTGGCGAATCCGGAGAAACTCAGGTTGGCTTTCGTCACAAATGCAGATGGGAACCTGCTAGGTTGTTGGGGCGATCCCGGCCCAACAGGTTGATTCCCGCCGTCTTCGAGCGAAGGTCGATTGCCCTGGCGTGTCGTGTCCGTCCTGCAGTCTCTCCGCGGTCCATGTTTCATGTCATTTATCGAAGCAATCCCGTCGAACCGCCGAACGTTTCTGGCAAATGCCGGGAGCACTTTCTGCAGTCTGCCCGCATTCGCGACGTTCGCCGCCGGGCTTCCCGTCGCACGGGCAACGGAAGCCCCGGCTCCGAAGTCGCCCAATGATCGTTGGCGAATCGGCTGTATCGGGATGCGATATCAGGGATCGGTCATCACGCGCGAGGCGTTGCCGTTTGGCGATGTCGTGGCGATCTGCGATGTCGATCGCCATGTCCGCGAGCAGGCCCGGGCCAGCTTCGGAAGTGCCGCCGAATTGTTCGAGGACTATCGAGATCTGCTGGCGAAAGCCAAAGTGGATGTGGTGCTGATTGGAACACCGGACCATTGGCATGCACGGATGCTGATTGATGCCGTTCGGGCTGGGAAAGATGTCTACTGCGAAAAGCCACTGACCCTAACGGTTGCCGAGGGCCAGCCCATTCTGAAAGCGGTTCGGGAAACGGGCCGGGTGGTGCAGGTCGGCACGTGGCAGCGAAGCGATGCGCGGTTTCGTCTGGCATGCGAAATGATTCGGGCGGGGCGGTTGGGGGCGATTCAAAAAGTCACGGTGCTCATGGGCAAGAATCCGGTGGGCGGGCCGTTCGCGCCGGGACCGGTGCCGAAACATTTTAACTGGGACTTATGGCAGGGGCAGACTCCCGATCGGCCGTACCTCGCCGAGCGGTCGCACTACACGTTCCGCTGGTGGCTCGACTACTCGGGCGGGGAGATGACCGATACCGGCGCGCATCATCTCGATATCGCACAGTGGGCGCTGGGGGTGCAGCATACGGGACCGGTGGAGATTCGGGGCGAGGCGACCTGGCCTGCGGGCGATGCCGTTGGCGCAGGGCTTTCCTACAACGTGCCGGAGAGCTATCGGGTGGTCTGCCGCTATGCCTCGGGCGTGGAGCTGACGATCCTCGACCGCCCCGAGGGTGAGCACACTCGGAATGGACTGATGTTCGAAGGGGAACTGGGACGGCTATTCGTCAACCGGGGAGTTCTGGCGGGAAAACCGGTCGAGGAACTGGAGGCCAAGCCGCTGCCGCGCGAGGCGTTTTCGCTGTACGCGGACAACCTGTCGCGTCCCGAACGGATGGGCAAGCTCGACGCGATCAAGAACCACATGGGTAACTTCTACGACTGTACGCTGTCTCGCGCGGTTCCGGTTTCCGATGTGATGAGCCAGCATCGGTCGGTCAGTCTGTGCCATCTGGGGAACATCGCCTGTCGGCTGGGGCGGCCGCTGAAGTGGAACCCGGAGTCCGAGCAGTTTGAGGGGGATGCGGAGGCGAATGCGCTGCTGGCGCGGCCGCAGCGGGTAGGGTTTGAGGTTGTGTGATTGAGCTGGGCGGAGGTGATGAGGCGGTGGTGGTCAGTGAGGGCGATTGGTCGGGGCCGCTGCGCGGGGGAAGTCTCACGACTTCCGCTACGAACTTTTCGGTGTCGTTACTTGCGCTGGTAGACGATCTGGAGCGTGGTCCAGTAGTCGTGCGGTTCGCGGCCGGTGTTGGGCTGGCTGAGGTACTGGTACTGTAGGCCAAGGCGGAAATTCCAGCGCTTCTCGTGGTCGAGAGCCCAGAGAAAAGCGGTGTTGCTGGTGGCCCGGACGAGTGAGATGTCGTGGAGGCTGGGGTTCACGGTCATCCGGTGCTCGAACTGCATGGCATCGGTAAGAGGCCATTTCAGTTCGATTTCTGAGAACCAGTCGGGGCTGACGCGGCTGTCGACGGGCTGATGAAACAGCTCATAGGTGACGGCGGGGCCACTTCGAAGAATGAGGCGGCGTTTGTCCTCGTTGTAGAGCCTGAGACCGGGGCCGGTGGCGATGGTGCCGCGGTAGTCGAGGTTTTGCCGTTCGTTGTATTCGTCGTTGACGTTGAGGAACCAGATCCAGGGCTCGTAGGGCGTGGTGAGGTCGGTCGTCGAGTTGGCGAACCAGCGATTCACCCCGCGCGTGCCGTTCGTCTGGCCGAACTGTCCACCGGCGTTGACCTGGGAAAAGCGGCCCTCGGACTTTTTCTCGAACAGGGCCGCAATATCGACGTTCGTTTCCTGCGAGTTGCCGCCCACCATGCGGCCGCCCACGCTGAAGCGTTTGGTCCAGTCGTAGATGTCATCGGACAGAGCGGACAGCAGCCGCCGCCAGCGTGGCGTGGGCTCCGGGATCTCAAGCCCCGAGGCATCGAGACCTGACCCATCGAGAGCAGGAGCCAGCGGTTCGGCCGGGTTCGGCGTGGCGGGGACTGTGGAACCGGTGGCTGGGCCTGGACTGGGGGTGGCGAGCTGTTCGAGGCGATCGACATCGTCGAGGGGAATGAAAACTCGCTGGCCGTGGGGCAGTTCCCATTCGATCTGGCCCTCGTTCAGGCCGTGGCTGATTCCCGTCAGGCGATCGCCGTTTTTGAGGTAGAGCGACTCGCGCGCGGCTTCGTCTGGCGACACGGCAAAGCACCAGGTCGTCATCATCAGCCAGAGAGTGAAGGAGACCAACCAGCGCATCGAGAACCCGCGAGAAAACAGCGGGCGGAGTCTACCCCCGGTGGGCTGAGTCACCAACCCGAGATCGCTTGCCGGCGTCAAGCTGGGGACACGAGGGAGATTGGGTGTCGCGGGGCTTTCGCAGTTTATCGCGTAGGTTGGGTGTGGGCGGGAGTCGCTCGCCCTCCGGGCGCTTACGCTTCCGGCTCCCTTGAATAGGGCTGCGGGGGCACTGAGGGCGTTGGGGGGCTGGTTGGCATGCGGAGCCGGGTCGACCAGTTGTTAGCATATTCCGTCGTGCCGTTTTGTCAGCGAGGTGCTCAATGACTCGTCCACAGGTTCTGCTCACTGACCGTGCCTGGCCCGATGCCCAAATCGAACGGGCCATTCTGGACCGCGCGGGTTACGACCTCGTGGAGGCCCCCGATGGTCGCGAAGAGACGCTCGTCGATCTGGCTCGTGATTGCGAGGGGATTTTGACGAACTGGGCCCGTGTCACGTCGGCGGTGATCGCGGCGGCCGGGCGTCTGAAGGCGATTGGTCGGACGGGAATCGGGTTGGATAACATCGCGATTCCCGCAGCGACGGCGCGGGGAATTCCGGTGACGAACGTTCCTGACTATTGCGTGGAAGAAGTCGCGGACCATGCGCTGGCACTGTTACTTTCGCTGTGGCGAAAGATTGCCTTGTTCGATGCGCTGGCCAAGCGTGGCGAGTACAACCTGTCGGCCGGTCCGAAGATGCATCGGCTCCGCGGGCGGCGTCTGGGGCTGATCGGACTGGGGCGAACCGGTCAGGCGGTCGCTGCACGAGCGATCGCGTTCGGGCTGGACGTGGTCGCCTGGACGCCGTCGGGGCAGAGCCGAGGCCTGAGCGTCACGATGCTGCCGCTCGAAGACTTGCTGGCGACGAGCGAGGCGGTGTCGCTGCACGTGCCGCTCGTGGCCGAGACTCGGCATCTGCTGAATGCCGTCCGTCTCGATGGGTGTCGATGCGGCGTGACGATCATCAACACGTCACGGGGCGGTCTGATCGATCGAGCGGCGCTGTGGGAGCGGATTCAATCAGGGCAGGTTGCCTCGGCCGGTCTGGATGTGTTTGAAGAGGAGCCGCCGAATCTGGCGGAATCGCTCTATCGGGATGAACGCGTGCTTGTGACACCGCATGCTGCGTTCGTGTCGGAGGAGTCGCTCGATGAATTGCGGCGACGGGCCACAGGGCAGATGGTCGCAACGCTTTCGGGACAGCGGCCGGACAATGTCGTCAACCCGGAGGTCTTTTTGACCTGAACGGCGGGGTGAAGGCGCGGCGGGGGGCTCCGGGCGCTGACGCTTCCGGCTCTCGGTTTGGGGTTGGTTCAGGACGGGTCTCTGTCTGACGCGGCGTGGGGTGTCTTGGGAACTCTCTCGAGTTCCGCTACTCCCTGGGGCGCGGTTATCGGT
>JAIXZD010000546.1 GCA_027489895.1 Planctomycetaceae bacterium | reverse complement strand
CCCGAATTGAACCGTCCCCAGCATCAACCGGCCGGGTGACGGTTCCGCAGTGGATCGCGTCGCGGGCAGGTTCATGTCGGCGCTCTCCCAGGCCCATCCTATTCCGGGAACTTCTCCGCAGGGGGATACCCATCCCATTCCAGAGCCTTTGCCGCCTTGTCCCCCGTCCCCTTCTCCAGAAACGACAGAATCTCCTGAACCGTCTTCAGTTTGGGAAGGTCGCGAACCAGCCGGGCACCGATTGTCGGCGCGACCGACACCAGCCCCTTCCCGGTGCCCCCTTCCACAAACGCCCGCTTCTGGTCGAACACCGCCCAGCAGATCGTCCGCGGATGAATCTTGGCCCCATCCCGCATCTTCGTGGAATCGCTGCCTTTCGCCCGATTCCCGTTCACTCGATACATGTCCGGCTTCTCGAAGATCACCGCGACGATGTTCCAGTCTTTGCCACCAAACCAGGACATAGCGACCACTCCCCCGCGCACCAGAAACAAGCCGCCCCGAGAGTGACCACCCGCCACAAAAAGCGAAAGGGAAGAACGAAAATCGACCAGAGGAATGCCATGATGACAGAACGGCGAATACCGAATGACGAATACCGAAGAGAAGCCTCCCCTGCCCTCCATTCGTTATTCGGTATTCGATATTCCTCCCCCCAACCCCTCCAACCCGTACCTCCCCAATCCTCGCCTCGCCCCTCATGCCGTCCCTCGCGGCGTTCCGATGACATCGAAACGGTGGACTGGCTCGCTCGCCATCGAACAAGCCCCCTCCATACCAAAAATTCCACAGGGCGAATCAGGACGACGCGCCTGCCGAGACCCGGTCCAGCCGCGCGGAGTCGCGGATCAAACCGGGCGTTCGACAAGGCGTACTCCGCTTGGCCCCCGGTCTTGGCTGCCTTCTGGTGCTTGCCACCCTCCTCGGTGATGCCGATGTGGGGGCCACCTCCTTTAAGGCCACGACCAACGTCCGCGTCTTCTCCTTCGAGGTCGAAGACGATCAGGACTACGACGGCCAGCCCGACGACTGGTCCCGCCGCATCGGCAAGGGGTTCCCCCATTACGTCTCCTGCGCCATCGACCGCACGGTCGGCGCGGCCGGTCGCCAGAGCCTCCGCTTCGACCTGAACGGCGCCCAGGCCGCGCTCTACTCGCCCCCCCTCCCCATCGATACCGCCCACTCCTGGGTGATCGATGCCCGCCTCAAAACACAGGACCTGCACTACAGCGCCGCCGTCGTTTCGGTCTCGATCCTCGACCATCGCCGCACCCGCCTCCGCCGCTACCTCTCCCAGCCGGTCAGTGGTTCGACATCCGACTGGACCGACCTTCGCATCGGGCCGATCCATCCCGATCCGCAAGCCCGGTTCCTCGTCCTCGGCTGCCACATCATCGACGCCGACCGCAGCGACATTCACGGCCAGGTCTGGTTCGATGACATCCGCATCGGCTGTCTCCCTCAGATGCGGCTCTCCATCGATCCCTCCGGACATATCCTCGGCCCAGGCCTCGTCCGGACCATCCGCACCGATGTCGAAGGCCTCGAACGCCTCGAAGACCACGAACTGATCCTCGAACTGTCCGACGTCTTCGATCAGTCGCTCCTCCGCGAAGTCGCCTCACTCTCCGTGATCCCGCCCCCGACTCCCCCTCGCCCCGAATCCCTCCCGGCACCCGCCACGGCCTCCTTCGCGATCAACCCCGCCGCCCCCGCCGCCCTCCCCGCGCCACCCCACGGCGCGCGGACCACGGCATCAATCGGGCAGCGCGGCTTTCACACCTGGAAACTCACCACGCCCGGTCCCGGCTTCTACCGCATCCGCGCCAGCCTCCGCCGCGCGGGCGAACCGCTCCTCATGCGCGATACGGCGCTCGTCGTCGTGGATGACATCCCCCGTGCCCACTCGGGCGAGTTCGGCTGGTCGCTCCCCCAGGGCGGAAAGTCGCTCCGTCCCGAAGTCGTCGCCGCCCTCGCCCGCGACGCTGGCATTCATCAGCTCAAACTCCCCCTCTGGACCGCGGCCCGCAGCGAAACCGCCGGGACCACCGGTCCAACCACGCGGCTGGTCTCCCTCCTCGAAGCCGAACGCATCCGCGTCATCGGGCTGCTCAACGATCCCCCGCAGTCCCTGGCCGCCAAGTTCGCTGGCAAGGTCCCCGCCGCCGGCAAGGTCTTTTCCCTGCCCCGCACGGTCTGGGCACCAGAGCTCGAGCCGCTCGTTGCCCGCTATGCCTTCCGGGTGAAGCACTGGCAACTGGGTGACGACTTCGACTACAGCCTCGAAGGCCTCTCCAATCTGCCTCAGGTCATGGACCTCGTCCGCGATGAGTTCAATCGGATTGGTCGAGACTCCCTCGTCGCCATCCCCTGGTCGTCATCCGCGCCGGAACTCCGCACCCGACCCGAGACGCTCATCCTGTCGCGCCCCTGGACGATCGACACGATTCCCGAGTCACCCCTCCAGCCCACGCCCAATACCGGGGGGTTGCCGCTGCAACCCGAAGCGACCGACTGGCTGATTCTCAAGGGAGACCGTCAGACCTCCGCGCCCCCCGACCGCCGGGCCGCATCGCTCGCCTTCCGCATCCTCAGCGCCAAACTCACCGCGCCCAAGGGGATTCTGTTTCACCAGCCCCTCGACGATGACCGGGGCCTGTTTCGCGGCGACGGCGCCCCGCTCGATCTTTATCCCGTCTGGCGGCAACTCGCGCTGCTGCTCAGTAACGCCCATTATCTTGGACAGATCACGCTTCCCAACCGCAGTCGCAACCTGCTGTTTCAGAGGGAAGACGAAGTCTTTCTCATCCTCTGGAACGACTCCCCCGTCGAGGAACCGCTCTCCTTCGGGTACGACGCCCGCGTCGTCGATCTCTGGGGACGCGCCTGCCCAGCCCAGCGGGACGCCAGCTCGGGCGAGCTGCTCGTCCGCGCCCAGGCCATGCCCGTCATTGTTCGCAACTGCTCTCCTGGCATCGCCCGCTGGTACCTCGCCCTCCGGTTCGAGAAGGGTCGCCTCGCCAGCGAGTACGGCCAGCACGAAGAAGCCGTGCTCGGCGTGAACAGTTTCCCTCAAGGGGTCAGTGGCGTCGCCACCCTGAAAATGCCCCGCCAATGGGTTCTCGAACCGGGCCAATGGACCTTTCAGGCCGGTGTGAACGAAGCCTTCCGCCTCCCCACCCTCCTCACCTTTCCCTCCGACGCGGCCCTGGGCACCTTCCCCACCGAGATTGATTTCGAGATCTCGGCCGACAGACCGTACCGCTTCACCGTCCATCTCCCCTATCGACTCGGGCTCGAAGACCTCGACGTCGTCGTCTCGTCCCGCCTCCTCCCGGATGGTCGACTCGAAGTCGAACAGCGGATCATCAACTCGACGCAGCCGGTCGAAGTGTTCAACTTCAACTGCCAGTTGTTCATCCCCGGTCGCGTCCGCCAGAAGCAGTTCGTCACCCGGCTGGGCCAGGGTGAAGACAAGCGGTTTTACTACCTCGAAGACGGGGCATCCCTCGTCGGTCAGGAACTCTGGCTCCGCTGCGAACAGGTCGACGGCCTCCGCGTCCTCAACCACCGCCTCACCGTCAAACCCTGACTCACCACCAAGGCACGAAGGCACCAAGGAAAGGCAGTCTACGCATCGCCGTCAGACTGACTGGCGAGCCGACCCTGTGAGGTGTCGGTGGAAACCATGAGTTCCTGGGCGAAGTGGAACAACAGCGAACGCAGTCACCAGGCCGAGCCAGCCATCGCTCAAGCCTCGGAATTCAACGATTCGTGACCGCAAAGCAATCGCCGCGCGCGATTTGCCAAACCACACCCGCCCACACAAGGCCCGCCACGCACCACCGGCAGGTCCCCTTGGTGCCTTCGTGCCTTGGTGGTGAGCCTCATCACGCCCCGCCGACGACTGTTGCGTGCAGGTACTCCCGGTTGAGCCGCGCGATGTTCTCGACGGAAATCCCCACCGGGCAGGCTGCTTCGCACTCGTTCGTGTTCGTGCAGCCGCCAAACCCTTCTTCGTCCATCTTTGCCACCATCGACAGCACCCGCTTTTCGCGTTCTGGTGCCCCCTGCGGCAACAGCGCGAACTGCGACACCTTGGCCGAGACGAACAGCATCGCGCTCGCGTTCTTGCACGCCGCCACACACCCGCCACAGCCAATGCAGGTCGCCGCCTCAAACGCCTTGTCGGCGTCAGGCTTTGGAACCAGCAGCGAGTTTCCGTCCGGGGCATTCCCCACATTGACCGACGTGAAGCCCCCCGCCGACTGAATCCGGTCGAACGCCGACCGATCGACCGCCAGGTCCTTGATCACCGGAAACGCCGCCGCGCGCCACGGCTCGATCACGATCACGTCGTTGTTGCGGAACTTCCGCATGTGCAACTGGCAGGTCGTCGTCGTCTTTTCCGGACCATGCGCCTGGCCGTTGATCATCATCCCGCAACTGCCGCAGATCCCTTCCCGACAGTCGTGGTCGAACGCGACCGGTTCTTCCCCGGCCTGCACGAGCTGCTCATTGAGCACATCGAGCATCTCGAGGAACGACATCTCCTCCGAAATCCCGCGGAGCTTGTAGGTGCGGAACTCGCCCCGCGCCTGAGACGACTTCTGTCGCCAGACCTTCAGCGTCAGGTTCAGTTCGCCGCTCATTACTTGTAGCTCCTCTGCGATGGCTTCAATTCTTCAAATGCCAATGCCTCTTTGTGCAGAACCGGCGCCTGACCGGCCCCCGTATACTCCCACGCCGACACATGCTGGTACTGGTCGTCCACCCGCCGTGCCTCTCCGTCCGGAGTCTGATACTCCTCCCGGAAATGGCCCCCGCACGACTCGTTCCGCGCCCACGCATCCGTCGCCAGCAGCTCCCCAAACTCCAGGAAGTCCGCCACCCGGCCCGCGTGCTCCAGCGCCTGGTTGAAATCGTTCGAATGCCCCAGCACCCGCACGTTTTGCCAGAACTCCTCCCGCAAAGCACGAATCCGGCCGACCACCTTCTCCAGGCCCCCCGCCGACCGCGACATCCCGCAGTAATCCCACACCAGTTGACCCAACTCCCGGTGGAAGCTGTCGACCGACCGCTTCCCCTGAATCGACAGCAGCTTGTCGATCATCGCCGTCGTGCTGCTCTCCGCCTCGCGGAACGCCTCACTATCGGCCTTCACCTCCGGAAACTTCGTCTGGGCGATGTAGTTCGAAACTGTATACGGGGCGACAAAGTAGCCGTCGCACAGCCCCTGCATCAGGGCGCTCGCCCCCAGCCGGTTCGCTCCGTGGTCCGAGAAATTCGCCTCACCCAGGACGAACAGCCCGGGAATGTTGCTCTGCAGCTCGTAGTCGACCCACAGGCCGCCCATCGTGTAGTGAATCGCCGGGTAAATCCGCATCGGCCGCTGATACGGATTCTCACCGGTAATCTTGTCGTACATGTCGAACAGGTTGCCGTACTTCGCCTTGATCGCCTCGAAGCCCTGCTTCTTGATCGCGTCGGTGAAGTCGAGATAGACCGCCTTGCCCGAGCTCCCCACCCCAAACCCCGCGTCGCACCGCTCCTTCGCCGCTCGCGACGCGATATCCCGTGGCACCATGTTCCCAAACGTCGGGTACCGGCGTTCCAGGTAGTAGTCGCGGTCCCCATCGGGAATCGCATCCGGAGACCGCGCGTCCGACGAAGCCCGCGGCACCCAGACCCGCCCATCATTCCGCAAGCTCTCGCTCATCAGCGTCAGCTTCGACTGATAATCGCCCGATACGGGAATGCACGTCGGGTGAATCTGCGTGTAGCAGGGGTTCGCCATGTAGGCCCCCCGCTTATGCGCCCGCCACGCCGCGGTCACGTTGCAGTTCTTCGCATTGGTCGACAGGTAGTAGACGTTCCCGTACCCGCCCGTACAGAGCAGCACCGCATGTCCGACATGCGATTCCAGCCGACCGGTGATCAGGTTCCGGACAACAATCCCCCGCGCGACGCCGTTCACCTTGACGAGGTCCAGCATTTCCCGCCGCGGAAACAGCTTCGCCTTCCCCAGGCCCACCTGCCGCATCAGGCTGCCGTACGCGCCCAGCAGCAGTTGCTGTCCCGTCTGACCGCGCGCATAAAACGTGCGCGAGACCAGCGTCCCGCCGAACGTCCGGTTGGCAAGCGTCCCGCCGTATTCCCGCGCAAAGGGCACACCCTGAGCGACGCACTGGTCGATGATCGCGCCGCTGTTTTGTGCCAGCCGGTAGACGTTCCCTTCCCGCGCCCGGAAGTCGCCCCCTTTGATCGTTTCCGCGAACAGACGGTACACGCTGTCGCCGTCGTTTTGGTAGTTCTTGGCCGCATTGATCCCCCCCT
>JAIXZD010000432.1 GCA_027489895.1 Planctomycetaceae bacterium | reverse complement strand
GGCTATGCTGCCTTGGGGTGAGGGGTCGGCATTTGAGGAGGTGAGCGGATGGCAGGCAGGATTGATCAGGATCGCTGGAAGGCGGCCGTGGCGGTGGCGACGGAGTGGTGTGCGGCGGATCGGCTGCCGGCTCTGGCGATGATGCTCACGGTGGGAGACGAGACGGCGGGGCCGGTCGTGTTGGGGCGGCAGCGGGTCGAGCAGCCGGGGCCAGTGCGGCCGGACGCGATCTTTCTGTTGGCGTCGATCACGAAGCCGATCGTGGCGATGGGGGTGATGCGACTGGTCGAGCGGGGGCTGGTGGCCCTCGATGATCGCGTCGAGGAGGTCATTCCCGAGTTTGGTCGGTTGAAGGCGCACCAGGTGACGCTCCGAAACCTGTTGACGCATACCTCGGGTCTGCCCGACATGCTGCCGGAGAATCTCGAGTTGCGGGCGGCGAAGGCCCCTTTGGAACGGTTTGTGGAGGGGGCCTGCCGGGTCGAGTTGGGGTTCCCGCCGGGACGAGGCGTGCAGTACCAGAGCGTGGGGTTTGCGCTGTTGGGCGAGGTGATCCGGCGAGTGAGTGGACATACCGCGGCGCGGTTCCTGCACGGGGAGTTTTTTGGGCCACTGGGTCTGGTCGATACGGCCCTGGGAGCGCCTGACGAATGGTTCACGGGGGCGACTCCGAAGGTGGATCGGATTGCCGAGATTCGCGTACCGGACGAGATGCGGGACAAGGATTGGAATTGGAACGGGAAGTACTGGCGGCAGTTGGGCGTGCCGTGGGGTGGGTTGCTGACGACACCGGCCGAGTTGGGGAAGCTGGCGAAGGCGATGCGTGCGGGGCCGGGCGGAGCGGGGCTGTTGTCCGATGCCTCGATTGCCGCGATGACGCGGAACCAGTTGGCCTGCTTGCCGGAGGTGCCCGAGGTGGAGCGGCGTTGCCGTCCGTGGGGATTGGGGTGGAGGTTGAACTGGCCGGGTCAGAGCGCGAACTTTGGCGATCTGTTGGGTCCGAACACGTATGGGCATTGGGGGGCGACGGGCACGCTGATTTGGATCGATCCGGACCGCGACGCGACCTGTGTGATTCTGACGACGCAGCCGCAGGAGCCGAGGGGATCACTGATGGCACGGCTGTCGAACATGCTGGCGGGGGCGATGGGTTGAGAGGAAGCAGGAGTGGTGATCGCAGACGTCGGGCTCCCCCGACCCCTGAACGGCTCGGCTTGCTTGAGGGGCTGGAAACCGGTCTCCGGGAAGTGACTGGACGGACCACCATAATGAGTGGCGTGGGCTGTCGGAACAGCGGTCTGGGAGAGGATGGAAAGGATCACCATGGCGGGATGTCGTCGTATCGGACTGGCGTTGCTGGTTGCAATGTGGGTCGGTGGCGTGGGTGTGACGGCCCGAGCCGGTGAGCCGGAGCGGGTGAAGATTACACGGGATACGTGGGTCTCGACGCATCCTGGAGAGGCGCGGGGAAACAACGGCGGCTCGTCACGTCTGAAGCTCAAGTCGATCCAGGAAATGGCGTTGCTCGATTTTGATGCGGCGGCGTTTCGCGGGCGGATCATCGGGAAGGCGACGTTGCATGTGCGTCTGGCCGATGCCGAACGGCTCTGGCGTGTGACGGCGAGTACGGTCGCATCGCCCTGGGTGGAGGGAAGTTCGACGGACTATCGCGAGGAGGCCGGAGCGTCGTCGTACCTGTTTGCCCAGACACCGGATGTGCCGTGGGCGTATCCTGGAAGCCGGCTCAATGCGGTGATGCTGGGTTTGGGGCACACGCTGTGGGGCTCGGCGGATGCGAGCGAACCGGACGGCGAGCGATGGCAGACGATCGCGATTGATCCGCGTGTGCTCCGGGCCTGTGTCGCGGGGACGAGTTCGGGGTTTGTCCTGTTCGACGATACGGGGAGCGAGTGGACGCGAATGGGAGAGCGGTTCGAGTACCGCCTGTTTCCCAATCGACGGTTTTTCGCCCATGAACAGAGTGCCTCGGCCCCGTACCTGATGATTACGGCCGATGGAAAAGATGATACGGGTCCGGAGGCCGTGCGATTCCTTTCCGGGCCGAGGTCTGGGTCCGGGACGGAAGATCGGCTGCTGGCGGGTGAGGCGGTGGTGCGTTGGGAGACGCCCGCCGACCGCGGCGAAGCGGGGACGTTGGGTTACGAGGTGCTGGTGCAAGGGGTTCCCCTGCCGCGGTATCTGGTGCCGCATGCGGGCGCGGTGGGAGAGCCGGTGGAGTGCCGGATTGAAGGGTTCCCGTTGCAGCCCGGCGGAGAGGTGCCGGTGGACGTTGTGGCCATTGACGCCGCAGGGAATCGCGGGCCTGTGGCGACGACGCGGGTGCGTGTCTCGGCGCGGGTCCCCCCGAAGTTGCCCGGGACATTTCCGGCCGATGGGGAGACCGGGCAGGCCGCGGCGACGAAACAACCAGAGTGGCTTGCGATCGGAAAACAGCCGGGATCGGCCCGAATGGCGGTGGTCGATGCGTTGGACAAACAGTTGCCCGACTCGGGGAAGACGATTCCCGAACATCCCGCGGGGTACTTCGTCGAGAACCATCTCTGGTCTGCGCGAAAGAAAACCGTTCGGTTGTACGGCGCACGAAACGAGCTGGTGGCGTTTCAGATGCTGTTCGACAAGCCTGTGAAGGAGGCGACGTTCACGTTGTCGTTTCCTGACATGAAGTCGATCACGGCGGAGTTTGCGGCGGTGAGCACAGTTGGGGGAGACGGGTCACGACTGCCCGACCCGCTCGTCCCGATCTCCGCCTCGAAACCGATCAACCTGCCGCTGTCTCGGGATGGAGCTCTTGGGGCGACGCGACCCGCGGTGCTGGTCGAGTTGCACACAGGCGACACGAAACCGGGGACCTACACGGGTCGGCTGCAGGTGACGACCGCACAGGGGCAGACCACGTGTGACGTGGTGCTGACGGTCTGGAACTTTGAACTGCCGGACCAGTTGACGTTCTTGCCCGAACTGAACTGTTACGACCTGCCGGCGAACGAACGGGAATACTACCGGCTGGCGCATCGCCATCGGACGGTGCTCAACCGGGTGCCGTACTACCAGCGAGGTACCGTCGCGGAGGGCTGCGCGCCGCAATGGGACGGGAAGCGGTTTGACTGGTCCGCCTGGGACCAGCGGTTTGGAGCCTATTTCGATGGGTCGGCGTTTGCGGATCTGCCTCGGGCCGGTGTCCCGCTGGAGCTGTTCTATCTGCCGCTGCATGAAAACTGGCCCACGCCCATGGAGGGGAACTTCAACGGCAGCTACTGGGCCGAGAGCGCGTTTCTGGCGAGCTACCGGGAGGCGTTTGTCGAGGCGAGTCGGCAGTACGCCGAGCATCTGGCGGGAAAGTCGTGGAAGCGGACGATGTTCCATGTGTTCCTGAACAACAAAGTCGACTTCAAGAAGAACGGGTGGGGGCGGGGATCGTCGGTCTGGTTGCTGGATGAGCCCGCGAACTGGCAGGACTACGCGGCCCTGGCCTTTTTTGGCAAGGCGTTCAAAGAGGGGTTGCAGCAGGCGAAGTCCGATGTGGCGATGTTGTATCGGTGTGACATTTCGCGGCCGGAGTGGCAGCGGGACGCGCTCGATCAGCTGCTCGACTACAACGTTGTCGCGGGGGAGCCTTTTCTCATCTACAACCGGCTCGTGCTCGAACGAAAGAGGGCGTTCGGACAGGTGGTGATGGTGTATGGGACGACGAATCATCCGGCCGAGAGCAACGTACAGCCCGTGGCCTGGGCACTGGACACCTGGAGCCATGGTGGCGATGGCATTCTGCCGTGGCAGACGGTAGGAACCGCCGAGTCGTGGAAGCGGGCCGATGCACTCGCGCTGTTGTATCCCGGTCTGGAAGGGGCGCATGATGGCCCGGTCGCTTCAATCCGGCTGAAAGCCTACACGCGAGCCCAGCAGGATGTGGAGTATCTGCAACTGGTCGCCCGCGCGGTGGGCTGTCGTCCGGAAGAACTGGGCCCGTCGTTGAGAACGGAACTGGGATTGGTGGGCAGGAAGAAGAGCACGGGGTGGGCGGGCGAGGATGCGGGAGTGATGGACTACGGGCCGATGACTCCCCAGAGCCTGTGGCGTTTGAAGCGGCGTCTGGGAACCTGGCTGGATCGCAACAGCGCTGGTCCAGTGGCGGCCCGCGACTGGTTCCAGTCTCCCTCGACAAGGGCCAAGTCGCGCGGCCTGGGGCGTTAACGCTTCCTGCTTGCGTCTGTCGCTGTTGGGGGCGGATTGCGGGATGGCGAGTCGGCCGATTCAATGGGTGTTCACCGCTGCGCATCGGTGGTCTGCGGGCTTGTCACGAGGCACTCTGCCGGGATGTGATCTGAGGGTCCGTTCCGGGGACCATCCCACATCGAACAGGGCAGCATGGTGGGGGGAGTGCCAGCGATGCGAAGCGCGTTCGGGTGTTGTCTCGGTTTGATAGCGTGGCTGGCGTGTGCTGCTCATGTGGGGGCGGTGGATTCGCCCGGGTCGGGTCGTGCGACGGCTCGACCCCGTCCCAACGTGCTGTTCATTGCCATTGATGACCAGAACGACTGGATTGGACATCTCGGCGGACATCCGCTGGCGAAGACGCCGCATCTTGATCGTCTGGCGGCGCGGGGGACGACGTTTCTCAATGCGCATTGCCAGGCGCCGCTGTGCAACCCCTCGCGGACGAGTCTACTTGTGGGATTGCGGCCGACGACGACCGGCATCTATGGCCTGGCTCCGTGGTTTCGCGACGTCCCGGCTTTCAAGAAGCGCGTCACCCTGCCGCAACAGTTTCGCGGGGAGGGCTATCGCACGCTGACCGCGGGCAAGATTTTTCATGGAGGCGCGGGAGGCCCCCGCGGGCGAACAGAAGAGTTCGAATCGTGGGGTCCGGGGGGCGGAATTGGTGCCAAACCGTCAGCCAAGCTGATTGGCGAGACGCCGATGGGCAATCATCCGGCCATGGACTGGGGCCTGTTTCCGCATCGCGACGAAGACAAGGGCGATTACCAGGTCGCCAGTTGGGCGATTGAGCAGTTGCGGTCGGCGCCGAAGGACGAGCCGTTCTTTCTGGCAGCCGGGTTTTTCCTGCCGCATGTGCCCTGTTACGCGACACAACAGTGGTTCGACCTCTACCCCGATGACGACCGCGTCCTTCCCGTGATGCGGGATGACGACCGCGACGACACCCCGCGGTTTGCATGGTACCTGCACTGGAATCTGCCTGAGCCGCGTCTGAAATGGTTACGGGAAGCGAACCAGTGGCGGAACCTGGCTCGCAGTTACCTGGCCTGCACGAGCTTTGTCGATGCGCAGATCGGGCGGGTGCTGGTGGCGCTGGAGGAAACCGGGTTGGCCGAGAACACGATTGTTGTCGTGTGGGGCGACCATGGCTGGCATATCGGGGAAAAGTCGATCACGGGGAAGAACAGTCTGTGGGACGATGGCACGCGCGTTCCGCTGATCTTCGCGGGGCCTGGGGTTTCAAAAGGTGGCCGGGTGACGCAACCGGCCGAACTGCTCGATATCTATCCCACGCTGGTCGAACTGTGTGGTTTGCCGCCACGTGACGATCTGGAGGGGATCAGCCTGGGCCCGCAGTTGCGTGAGGCAGCCGCACCCCGCGCGCGGCCCGCGATCACCTCGCACAATCAGGGGAATCACTCGGTTCGTAGCGAACGGTGGCGGTACATTCGGTACGCCGATGGGAGCGAGGAACTGTACGACCATCTGGTCGACGCGCATGAATGGGTCAATCTCGCCAGCGACCCGGGACAAACGGCCGTGCTGGAGGAACACCGCCGTTGGCTGCCCAAGATCGATCTCCCCCCCGCACCGGGGAGTGCGCAGCGCGTACTCACGTACGATGCGACGCGTGACGAAGCGACCTGGGAAGGACGAGTGGTGACACGGACGGATGCGATTCCGGAGTAGGGTGGGCACTGCCCACCAATGCTCACCAACGTTCAACCACCAGACGATGTTTCTTCCTGCTTCCCACGAGGTTGATGGTTTGTGTCGTTCGATGGTTTGCGTCGGGGAGCGATCCGAAAAAGTTCTTGGTTGGCCGGGTTGGTGAGCGCTGGTGGGCAGTGCCCACCCTACGGAGGCAGGCATGGGGCGGGTGCTGATCATGGGCTGGTTGCTGGTGGGGTGGCTGGCGTGTGGGGTGCAGGCGGCTCCGCCCAATCTGGTGATCATTCTCACGGATGACCACGGGTATGGGGAT
>JAIXZD010000069.1 GCA_027489895.1 Planctomycetaceae bacterium | reverse complement strand
TGGGAAGCCCCCGAACCGTGGCACGTCTCCCCGTTCTTCGGCCCCACCACCCGCGAGGAATGGCAGAAGATCCACCTCGCGCACGCTTCACTCCACCTCGGTTTCCTCGAGCCCCGCGAATAACCGCAAGCACGCTGTCGTAACGCAAGCCGTGAGGCTCGCTGTGGTAGCGGAAGCCGTGAGGCTTCCCCCGCGCGGCCGGCACCCACAGCCCGCCTTACGCACCCGCCTGCGGCTCCAGCTCATGCCGGAACTCGTTGAAGTTCAGGTATTCCCAGTGCTGATAGAGCGGCGAGTGCTGAATCATCCGCGATCGAGGCCCCACCGCCTCCAGCTTCCCCTTGTGAATGAACACCAGCGGATCACAGCGGCGAATCGTCGTCAGCCGTGACGGAATGTAGATCACCGTCCGCCCCGGCGCGATCCGCAGATAGGCGTCATCGATCAGTTGCTTGGTCTCATCGTCCAGCAGCGACGAGGGCGGTTCCTCGATGATCAGCAGCGCCGGTTTCCGCAGCATCGCCCGCGCCAGCCCCAGCCGGAACGCCTGCCCGGCGTCCAGTTGTTCTCCATGCTCGCCGATGGCGGTCTCGTATCCCTGGGGCAGCTTCTGAATGAAGTTGTGGGCATGCACCAGCTTGGCCGCGTCGGTCAGGTCCTGCAGCGTGAACCGCGAGTCCCCCGCCGCAAGATTCTCCGCGACCGTCCCCGTGAAAAACGGGTCGCGGCCGCCGACAAACACCGTCTCGGCCCGCAGCGACTCGAGCGTCACCCAGCCGATGTCCTCATTGTCAATCGTCACCTTGCCCGACTGGGGCTCAATGAACCGGGGCAGCAGGAAGGCGACGGCGCGGGCCTCGAGCGCATCGGTCGAGATCAGGCCGATCTGCCGCCCCGCCTCCAGCCGCACGCTGAATCCATCGAGCAACTGGCGGCCCTCCAAACCATACCGCACGTTCTCGAACTCGAGCGTCTTCGACAGTGGCGAGAGAAACTTCGCGCCGACCGCCTGACCGACCTCGGGAATCTTCGCGAGATACGCACTCACCCGCACGGCCGATTCCCGTCCGTCGGAAAGATCGGCATGCAGCGACACCAACCGCGACAACGGGAACCAGGCAGCGCCAAAACTGGCGACGATTAGAATCGCGGCCGCCACCGACAGCTCGTGCGGTTCAAACAGAACCTTGCCCCCCAGAACCAGCAGCACGAAGGCAATCGTAAGGCAACCCAGCGCCATGCCCCACCGCTCCGTCCGTCGCCGCTCGTGGAGCACCGCAGCCGTCTCGGTCTCGTACCGCAAAAGGTAGCGTTCGAACTGTTGCCGCTCGAACTCATCCATCCCGTAACCACGGATGAGGCGAGTCTTTTGCAGACTCTCCGCGAGCAATCCCAACTGCCGATCCCCCTGCGCCCGGCGCAGCCGCTCGCTCGCCCGCAGCCGACGGAACGCTTCCCGGACGACATAGCCCGTAGCGACGAGGGGAATGCCACACTGCAGCGCCAGCACGGGAGCAACGCTCAGCGGGAGCAGCCCCAGCAGGGCCAACTGGAACGGATCGCGAACGAACCGGTCCGCTTTCAGGAACAGGGCATCGCGCAGCGAGTCCGCATCGCGCACAAACAGTTCCATCGCCTGGGCATGCTCGGTGCCCTGCAAGTCGGAAGGCCCCAGCCTCAAGACCTGACGATGCAACTGCAGCCGCAACCGGGTGACGCGATCCAGCGCATCACGCAGACAGAGGTTCCGGGCCCGCGAGATACAGCGATTCGCGAACAGCCCCAGCAGCCCTCCCAAGAGCACCAGCACCAGAAGTGCTTCGGTATCGGTCCGCAGGTAGGGAATCCGGAGATAGGCCCAGGCCATCAGCGGGCCCCAGTACCGATTCCGGTCCCACCAGACTTCGGGCAACACACCCCGCCCGGAATAGACCACCTCAGTGTTCGTCCCGGGACCATCCCGTTCGACCTCGGTGCCAACCAGACGGTCCAGATCGGCCGCCAGGGGCCGGGCGACCAGCAACCGCCCACCATGGGCCACAAGGTCCGTTGCGAGGTAGACGACAATCAGCAGGGCGGTCAACAGCAGCGACCCGGCCGTCGCCCACACCAGCGCCCTCAACAGCTTGCCGCGACGGAACTCTGCCGGAAGCAGCAACTGCCCGAACGGTGTAGGCTCTCGCGACGCCACGGTGGTCTCCCCGGTGCCAAAGCTGGACGACTCACCCCACGCAACACCGAGCCGCGACAATCACCAGTCGCCCCGGCCCCCGCTCTCACCTGGCCAGCGGGTGTCAGGCCCCCAGACGGAGTCGTCGGCTCCAACCCCGCCGACCATCACGCGAGATCGCGATCCTCGAACAGAATGAACGCCAGCAACACACCCATGGTGCAGTAACACATCGCATAAATCAGGGCGTACCCCAGATAATTCGCCGGAACGATCGATCCGGTAGCCACCGAGGCCGCCACATTGAACACATCCAGAGCGGGCAACACAGTCGCGATCAGCCGAGCCACGAACAGAACCGGTTCGAGGCCTCCCGTGCTCGATTCCACCAGGGCCGGCGTCAGATGCCCAACGACGAAAATCGCCAGGCAGGTCACCAGATTGACCACCATCGGCAGCCGGGTCGAAATCGCGACACTCACCGCTGCCAAAACGGAGACTTCCATGAAGCTCAGCAGCAATCCGGGGATGATCTGCACCACCTCGGCCACCGCCAGCGCGGTCGTTACATCCTCACCCGACTTCGACGACTCTTTGGCATCGTAGAAGAACTTGAAAAAAATCAGCCCGAGGAACACCAGAGCGGTCGGCACCATCAGCCACAAAATCGAAGTCACAATCCCGAGGTACTTACCGACGATGAACTGCCGCCGAGTGATCGGCTTGGAGAGCAGTGTCATCGCCGTCTTGCCTTCGATCTCATCGGCAATGCTCGTACTGGCCGTCCAGACCGCCAGCAGCAGCGAGGTGATCAAAATCGTCGCCAGTCCGCAGTCCTTCAGCATCTTCACGTCTTCGCCCAGCGAGAAAAACGGGACAAACGTGTTGATCACCAGCAGCGACATGGAGAGGGCCATCATCATGGCAAACACCGGCTGGCGAACGGCCTCTTTGCAGGTGGCCCGCGCGATGATCCCGCCTCGCGTGCCGTACAGATAGGCCAGCAGCGCCACCAGCAGCGCCGCGCTGACGCCAATCACCAGGGGCCAGTTCACGTTCACCGCGGTCGTGGCCTGCGCCAGCATTACAACAGACATGGTGCCCATCGAAAAAGAACAGTTTCAGGATCAGCAGACAGTCACCGCGGCCCGTTTCCACAGGCCGCGCGTTCCGTCTTAGTTTTCATTCCAAGTCGTTCTGCGAGCTTAACCGGCCGGATAACGCTTGGAAACCACCGGCTGTCTCGATCCCCACCCGACGGACCGACTCGCCGCCCCCCATCCGTCGCCGCCGTCAGAGAGCGCAAGGTCCCCCCGCGCGCTCACTCGCGGACCTCTGTACGCCCGTTTCCCGACAATCGTTGGACCGTTTTCCTGTCCTCGACCACGTCAGAACGGAAACCTTTCCGTACCGCAGGAGACATTCCGGATTTCTGCCGCCGCAGGACAATACGCAACCATTTGATAAATAGACGGTTACGTCCGACGGCGCGGCCCGGATCCCGGCCGCGGTTTCGGTCGAAACAGCGTCGCCAGTAACCCGATCGCCAGCAGCAGGGGAATCAGAATCACCAGCACCCGGCTGTTCTTCGCTAGCCCGATCACAATCGCGAACCCGACCACCAGAGGGGCCGCAATCCGCCAGCCCATCGGGCCCCGCGCCGCAGGCAAAGCAAACCAGAGCGCCACCAGCACCAGCCCCACCCGGCCGAACGCGCCAATCACCGCCGTTCTCTCCGGATCAACGATCCAGACCCCTCCTGCAATCGCCACACACAACAAGGCGAGCACGCCCACCAGTGGTCGACTGACAAGCTCGGCAGAAGGTGGCCCGGCCATCGACACGCATTCCTCAAAATGACCGGCACCCGTTGAACAGAAACCGACCATGAACATCGGTCGTCTCATCGCGCTGCCCATGACGGACACGTTCGGCAGCGTTCTGTCGAACCGACCAAGCGATTGTAACGGTTGAAACGGAAGTCGTAAGCAGGTCCCCCGCCAACCGCGAAGAGGCGGTGAGTTTTGGGGGTTTCCATCGAGAACTCACCGCTCGTCCGAAAAGTTCGCAGCCGCGAACGCGGAGGCCGGACGCCCCCCGCTGCGCATCCTTCCTGTGGGACCTTTTAGCGAGTCTTGCCTTTCCTTGGTGCCTTCGTGCCTTGGTGGTGAACCACTCCCTCCCAGCCGCGCACGGTGCGACGCGCTCCTCTCGGAAAGAACAGCAGAAAACTGCGATTGCCTCACTTTTGGAAATCGCGCACCATCCCGCCCGTCCGCACTGGGCAGCCAAACCGGCCGAGCAGGATGCTCGACCCGGCCGCTCCATCGCGAACTCATGATCGAACATCTGGAGTTGCCCAACGCATGCGGTTCACACCGCATGCAGACGCACGTTGAGCCAGGCAAGGAGGCCTGACGCATGCCGCTGAAACTGTTCACCTCGGGGTCGTCTTCTTCACGATCCCTTTCAGCGACACTCTCGCCTGACACCCCATCGCTTCTCTGACAGTCCCCCCTCGTCCATTCGCAGACGGGCCGGCTCTCCGGTGACCTGCGACGTGGTCCCCCCGATTGCATTCCAATCCGACGGTTCAGACCTCGCGCCCGACCCACGTTCGCGCGGCCTGAACGACCGACCTTTCCGTCCCGATCCGCTCTCTCCCGCAGGAGATGCCCATGGGATCTGTTAGCTGGTTCGTTTGTTCGTGCGCGCTTTTGGCCGCCGATCCAAGCACCGCTCAACCGACCGCCGCCCAAGCGAACACGGCCCAATCAAGCGCTGCTCAACCGGCGGCGATGGTGCTGAACTTCACCGCGCCGTGGTGTGGCCCGTGCCAATCGATGAGTCCGATGGTCACGCAGCTCGAAGCCGAGGGCCTGCCCATTCGCAAGATCAATATCGATCGCGAACCGGCACTCATGCGGCACTTCGGCGTCACCTCGATCCCCGCCTTTGTGCTGGTGATTGATGGGCGTCCCGCCGAACGCCTTGTCGGCCGACAGGATGAATCCACGCTGCGAAGCCTGCTGACCAAAGCGACCACGCATCGCGACCGAAACCGCGTTCCCGAACTCCCTCGCTCCGAGGGCTTGCTCACCGTTCAGAATCCCACGGGCAAGGCCGACGCACAAACGGGTGAAGTCCGGACCGCGTCACTGGAAGCGACACCAGAAGTCGAACCGGCCCTCGCCTCGGCCAGCGGCAAACGCGTCCCGAAAGGATTCTCGCTGCCTAGGTTCGGTGGCGCCCGGAACAAAGCGGCCCCCACTCGTCCGGCGGTTCTGCGGGGCAATGCCTCGGCCGTCGCCGCCCCCGCAGTTGAATCGTCGCCGTTCGCCAGCACGGTTCGGATTCGCGTTGCCGATCCGAAAGGCGAAAACTTCGGGACCGGCACCGTCATCGACAGTCGTACGGGAAGAACGCTGGTCCTCACCTGCGGCCACATCTTCCGAAATCTCACTCCCGGACACCGGATCGTCGTCGAGGTCTTCACCGACACCACCGGCGACACGTGCGAGTCGTACGTCGGCAAGGTGATCAAGTACGATCTCGAAGCCGACTGCGGACTGATCTCGATTCCCGCCGAAGGCCTTTCCGTTTCGCCTCTCGCCAAAACGGGCAGTGGTCTGGTGAAGGGAACGCCCGTGCTGAGCATTGGCTGTGGCGGAGGCAATCGTCCCACCGTCCACCAGATGCGTGTCACGGCGCTCAATCGCTACCTTGGCCCGGACAACATCGAATGCGATGACCTGCCCGTCGAAGGCCGATCGGGCGGCGGACTTTTTACCAAATCGGGTCAGTTGATCGGTGTCTGCACGGCAGCCGACAAGAAGGAAAAGCGCGGCCTCTACTGCGGCCTCAAACCGCTCCACAAACTGCTGGACCAATGCGGTCTGTCGTCGCTCTACCGATCCGAAGGAGAAGCTCCCTCCTTCGAAGACAGCCAAAGCGTATTTGCCAGCACAACCGGGGACGCCGATCAAACCGGCGAACCGCTGGACGAGCAGTTGCCCGCGAGCGAGGGATTGGACTCCGCGGCTTCGGCAGGCCCCGTCACCGCCAGCCTGAATGACTCGGCCACCGGTCAGTCGGACTCGAATCTGGCGGACTCGGGCGAGGCGCCCCAGGAGATGGGCGAGCAGGAGTTGGCGGAACTGGTCCAATCGGCCGGTCCCGCGGAAGTGGTCTGTGTGATTCGTCCGATCGATCGCCCCCGTGACGCGACCCGCGTGGTCGTGATCAATCGGGCCAGTCCCCGGTTCCTGTCCTACCTCTCGGGCGAGGTGGACCTGCAGTCGGGCGTCCAGAAGACCGCGCTGAAAAAGCCGAAGGGCCTGCCACTGGCGGATGCGGCGAGTGTTGCTGTCCCAGATGAGTTTGTCAGCGAGGATTCGTCTGGCAAAACGGCCGCTGCCAGGGAACCCGCACCGGCAGGCTACCGACGCAGCGTCCGCCGCTAGGCCCGCCTTCCAACGTGGTGTGTCGCGGAAGCCGTGAGGCTTCCCTTCGGCAGCGCCGACAGATTGTCGCGAAACCCGCGCGATGCACGGGACCGAACCACTCCCCCGAAAGAGGCGCGAGGAGAAGCGACGTCGCCCCTCGCGCACCAATTTCCACCGACGCCTGACAGGGTCGGCTCGCCTGGGCTATTGAACTGCCATCGCGGGGGCGAGTACGGGTTGAGGCCGGCGGGGCGGATCGACAATTGGAAGATGCGAGTGGAACAAGAGGTCGCCCGTGTAGATCGCGCTGGGCAGCACTTCGCACTCCGCCCAGCAGCCCGGACATTTCCGGACCCAAGCCCGCTGTTCACCCGCCCGAGCCGACTTCCAGACTTCGGCAAAGGACTGCTGCCTTAAGTTCCCCACAGTTTTCGTGTTGAACTGACAGGTGGGCACATCCCCATTGGGGAAGATCCGCAGATGGCTGTTGAGAGCCACGCAGGGCGGGTTGGGCGACCCGACGTGGTTGAGCAGGCGGTTCGCGATGCCTCGCAGGTAATAGCGTTTCGACAGCCGCTCCAGCAGCG
Organism: Planctomycetaceae bacterium; assembly: GCA_027489895.1. GTDB lineage: Bacteria > Planctomycetota > Planctomycetia > Planctomycetales > Planctomycetaceae > JAIXZD01. Next base: position 6,977 of record JAIXZD010000069.1, on the reverse strand, counting down.
GGGCGTCGCGCAGATCGCGTTCGACTTCCGTAACCAGTTCGCGAATATCGTCCCGGCTGAATTCGCCAAACGTCGTGAACTGACCAATCTCGGTCGGCGCGACATCGACCTCTTTCTCCATGTTGTAGGTGGCGCTCGTGTCATAAGCCATGACGACATTGTTTCGCACGCCCAGCGGACGCAGCACGTCCCGCAGTTTTTTGTATTCGGAGACGCCCTCGGCATCGACGATCGTCTGGTTCACGAACAACTGCATCCGCAGTTCTTTGCGGCGGGGAGCGAGCTCCTCGATTGTGCGGATGGCCATGTCCCACGCGGAAGAATGCCCGCGCACGTGGTTGTGTTTTTCGCTGGTCCCGTCGAGCGAGACCATCAGTTGCAGCGGCAGGCGACGGTCCCGCGCTTCGCAAAACTCGACGATCCGCTTGGTCAGAAAGCCATTGGTCGTGATGTGGAGCACAAACGGATCGAGTGATTTCCGGACGGCGTCGGCAATCTCGGCCAGGTCGCGCCGGACGAACGGTTCGCCCCCGGTGAGCCGCACCGCGTCCATCTTCGGGAGTTGGGCGAAAATGTGCCGAACCTCATCGAGCGAGAGATCATTCGGCGACGGCATCTTCCACGAATCGCACATGATGCAGCGGGCGTTGCAGCCGAACGTCACCGTGTAGGTGAGGAACCGCGGCAGATCGTCCGTCTGGTGCCGATTGCGATAGAGCGTGCGTGCGAAGCCAAGATACCGAAGCATGTCGAAGTCAACCCGTCTACGTGGCTGGTGCCACGATCTTGCTTACCGTCTCAAGCCGATTCCTCTCCGTCCATCACACGCTGTCGTCAAGCAGAGTGTGGCGAACGGAACCTGCCTCGCGCCGAAATCAGCCGACAAAGGCCGTCTGCAATTCTTCCAGTTCCAGTTCGCGTTCGATGTCGTCGCCTCCGGCCAGCACGGGAACCGGTTGTCGCCCGTTTGAGGCGGGCATCGGCTCTGCGTGACCCTCTCCCACCGCCCGCTCCGGAAGATGCTTCTGAATGGCTTCCAAGGCCGGTGCATTTCCGGCGACCTTCGTGGGGTCGATCCGGGAGATGAATTCGTTCGATCGGCCCAGAAACGCTCGCAAATGTTCGACGGTCAGCGTGTCCGGGTCGGCCCAGTCGCCCCACCCTTCGGCCGCGAGGTAATGTGCGTTGATCCGCTGCTCGAAGTTGTTGGTCTCGGGCAGGGCCAGAACCGGCTTGCGGAAGTACAGCGCCTCGCCCACGAGCTGATTCCCGGCCGTACTCACCACGACCGAGGCCGCCGACAGATCGTCGATAAACGCCTGCTGGCTGACGGGCAAAAACTCCACCTGACCGCGACTGGGACGCGTTCCCAATCCATAGACGCGGACTGGCATGTCCAGCTGTTCGAACGCTTCCAGCACGTTCGCCGTCGTCTCCCGCCGCAGGTAGGCCAGCAGATGCCGGCCCGGCTGCGGTTGCGCGGCGAGCACCTCGGGCCGCAGCAGCACGCCCACCTGATGGACGTGTGCGAACTCGGGCCGCAGGGGCGGCGCGTAAAACTGCGAGACAATCGTCTCGACGGGTCGCCGACAGTAGAGCCGCACGAACAGGCCCATCAGCCGCGCCTTCCACCGCAGCTCCCAGGGAAGGTCCGACAGGTCATTCACGACCAGGAAATGCTGATGGTCGAGACTGACGTAGGGCACGCCGACCTCCTCGGCCGCACGGGCGAGGGCGGGCTCGAAATCGGTGATGACGAGGTCAGCCCCGTCTTCCCTGAGGGAGCGTTTCAGCCGCCCGATCAGTCGGCGGAGCCGCCATAAGTAGGCAAACCCTTCCCGCATCGTCCGCACGGGATCGAGGGCATGGGACGCCGTATAGTGGAAGCGCAGACCGGGAATTCGAAACACCCGAACCTCGGTCCCGCCATAGACCGGGGCCAGCAAGTCGTAGGCATCCCCCGGTGCGAACAGCGTCAGTTCATGATCGGGCCGAAGACACTCGACCATGGCCCGCGCCCGGGCCGCATGTCCGCGCCCCTCACCAGCCATGCTGTAGAAAATGCGGGCCATGCTCTTCTCCTTGAGCCTGTCGTCACCGCGCGGGCGGAGCACTCGAGCCGCCCTCAACTTCCGTCCGTCCCAACCTCCGAGACATCTTTACGCCCTGCCTTCCAGATCCCCCGTTTCTTAGTAAGCCATGAATATAACTGTCTTCACGAAGAGTCGAGTGCATTCTGCGTGAATTCTCGATGAATATTAGCTGGCCTCAACTGGTGATTGGGCGACGGGGGAACGCTCACGCGTTCCGCGACAAGGGGCTGTTTTCCGTGGGATAGGCTTCCCGCCTGTCGTTCCAGGCTGCCCCTAAACGTGCATGACAGGCTGGAAGCCTATCCCGCGGATGAACTCACAGCCGATACTATCGCGAGGGAATGCTCACGCATTCCGCTACAAGAAATCTGGGCCGGGTGGGGAGGGGCCATCACCCGGCTTCGGGCTCTACCGCTTGTCACACGCCGACGCATTCCGGCAGACGCAGCCAATCGCGAACGGGCCGGGGCTTCGTCGGCTCCGTCGCCGTCTGATCCGACATCTTCTGATCCAACAGGTCGACGAGATCGGCGATCGAATCGACAATCAGATTCGGGCTGTACGCATACCGGCCCAGATCGGCCCGAGTCGTGCCACCGCTCAATACGAGCACCGTGTGAAACCCCAACTGAACACCGCCGAGGATGTCGGTCTCCATTGTGTCGCCGATCATCACGGTTTGATCGGTCGACAGCCCCAGTTCTTTCCGCGCGGCCCGCATCATGACGGGGCTGGGCTTGCCCACGCTGAAGGCGGTGACGCCCGTCGCGGTCTCCAGCATCGCGACCATCGCCCCGCAGCCGGGCCGGACGCCGTTGGCCGTCGGACAGCTCGGATCGGGATTCGTGGCGATCAGCTTCGCGCCGCCCAGAATCATGCGGACCGCCGTTTCCACCATCTCGAGGTTGAACGTGCGTCCTTCCCCCACGACCACGAAGTCCGGGTCATGATCGACAACGGCATAGCCGTTCTGGTGCAGCGCGGTCAGCAACCCGCCTTCACCGATCACGTAGGCCGTGCCCCCTGGCTTCTGAGCCGCAAGAAACCGCGCCGTCGCCATCGCGCAGGTAAACACATGCTCTTCTTCGACCTGTACGCCCATCCGCGACAGCTTGGCCACCACGTCGCGCCGAGTTCTCTGGCTGTTGTTTGTCAGAAAGCGAAACGGAATTCCTCGCCGCCTCAACTGATTCACAAACACATCGGCTCCGCGAATCAACTCCGATCCGCGATAGAGCACCCCATCCATGTCGATCAGAAACCCAAACTCCTGCGTCACGTCGGCGTTCATTCCAATTCCTATCAGGCCAGAACAAGACACCCCGACGATTCTCGACTCGACAAACGAGAGGCCTCCGCGCGAACGCAGTCGCGGAGAGAGACATCGGCGGGGGCGGACACGGGTCGATCCCAACACTGGCATTCCCGGGCGACTGGCTCCGCCATCGCCCCCGGCTTGAACGACCGTCGCTCAGTCAATGAGACGCGGTTCGTTCCGGCGCGATGATATTCGCGCCAACGAAAATGCTGTTCCTGGATTCGACACAAACAGTCCTCACTCGATCTGAGACGCAAACGCCATACCGCTGACCACGCCGGGGCACCTCGTGTGATGCTAACTGCTGGAGAGGGTGGACCTTGCAGATGGATCAACCTAACGTGATGGGTGTGTCGAGCCCGCTCCGACTGCCTTGATTCCCGGCAGAGACCCGCGGTTTCACGACACCACTTGACCTCACACTTACTCCCTCGGAGTTTGCTCGCATGCGTGCTGACTGGATCCTTCGCCTCGTCTGGGTGGGCCTGTTCCTGGGGCTGGTCCCCGGAATCAGCCAGGCCGAGGCGCCCACCCCGCCGACGATCAAACCCGTTCGCCTCGCGGTGCTCACCACCCTCTGGCGGAGATTTTCCCACGCCGACGTGATCGCCGGCCGCATCCTGCAATCCGACTCGTTCGACGGAAAAGGGCGTACCTGGCCGCTTGAAATTGTCTCCGCGTATGTCGATCAGGTTGGCCCCGATGACATCAGCGGCGCGATGTCGGAAAAGTACGGTTTCAAGCGTTACCCCACGCTCGAGCAGGCGCTGACACTGGGGGGACACAAGCTCGCGGTCGATGGGGTGCTCGTCATCTGCGAGCACGGCGACTACCCGCTCTCCGCAGCGGGTCAGGTCGAGTATCCCAAGCGCCGCTTTTTCGAGGCCGTCTACCGCTGTTTTGAGATGTCCGGCCGCGTCGTCCCGGTGTTCAACGACAAACATATCGCCGACAACTGGACCGACGCCCACTGGATCATCGACACGGCCGAACGACTGAAAGTACCGCTGATGGCCGGCTCCTCCGTGCCGACCTGGCGACGCGCCCCAGCCACCCCCGGCGCCAACGGTGCCGCCGTGGCCGAAGCCTGCGTCCTCTACTACGGGCCACCCGAGGCCTATGGTTTTCACGCGGTTGATGTCGGCCAAGCACTGTTCGAACGGCGGCAGAGTGGCGAAGCAGGTGTCTCCCGCGTCAACGTCTGGAAAGGCGCTGAGGTCTGGAGTCACCTCCAGAAAAACCCGTCCGCCGCCCGACTGATCGAAGCCGCGCTGGCGACGGACCCGACCTCCAAACCATTTGCCGACTTACCAACCACCGTTGCCGAACCGCTCTGGTTCGAGGTGCAGCACCGCGATGGCCTGCGCATCCACTACCTGTTGCTGAACAGCGCCACGCGCGAGTTCACGGCCGCGTGGCGAACCGCCGATGCCCCGGCCAACAGCGTCTCGCAAGCGGTTTGGTTGCAACTCGACAACGACAGCAACAACCACATCCATTTCGGAACGCTGACCGATCAGATCAGCGCGTTGATGCACACCGGGAAACCGACCTATCCCGCCCGCCGTACGCTGATGTCGTCCGGAATTCTCCATGCGATGATGCATGCCTATACCAGTGGCGAGCCAGGCCGCGACACGCCCGAACTCGACTGGAAGTACACCACCGACTGGGTCTGGCCCGGCACCGCGCAACTCGGCCAGTGACCCCCATCGATTTCCAAGACAGTCGTAGCGGAAGCCGTGAGGCTTCCCCGACTCTCAACAACAGAGGGGCCCCCATCATCAACTGCAGCCCGACGCGTCAGCGAGGGGAAGTGCAATCCGACGTCCCGCTGGAATAGAACGCTGGACCTGGGAGTCCCTCGTGGAAGCCTATCCCACTGACACCCGCTCCGTGTTCAGCCAGTCATACCCGACTTCAATGTCGACCCCCAACGGGACCGCGAGCGCCATCGCCGACACCATCTCTTCGCGGACGATCTTCGCCAGCGATTCGACCGCCTCGACCGGCGTCTCAAGCACCAGTTCGTCATGAATCTGGAGCAGCAGCCGCCCCGGATGCCGTTCGCGCTGCAAGCGGGCCTCGACGTTCAGCATCGCCCGTTTAATCAGGTCGGCCGCGCTCCCCTGAATAACGGTGTTGATCGCCGTCCGTTCGGGCAGGTTGCGCATCCGACCCGTCGTGTTCTTGATCCCCGCGATGGGACGCCTGCGGCCCAGAATCGTCCGGGCGTAACCAGTCCGCAGAGTGTCCTCTAACACCTGCGTCAGAAACGCGTCGATCCCGGCGTAACGGGCAAAGTAGCTGTCGATGAACTTGGCTGCATCGTCTTGGGGAATTCCCAGGGCATTCCCCAGACCATACGCACTCTGGCCGTAAATCACGCCAAAGTTGACGGCTTTCGCAATCCGCCGTTGCTCAGACGTCACCTCGGCTAGAGGGGTACTGAAAATCTCCGCCGCGACACTCGCGTGAATGTCCACCCCATCGGCGAACGCCTGGGCCAGCGCCGCGTCGCCGCTGAAGTGGGCCAGCATCCGCAGTTCGACTTGCGAGTAGTCGGCGCACAGCAGTCGCCACTCTTCGTTCTCGGCCACAAACGCAGCGCGAACCCGCGCTCCCTGTTCCGTTCGAATGGGAATGTTCTGCAGGTTCGGATCGCTCGAACTGAGCCGCCCCGTCGCGGCGACGACCTGATTGAACGACGTATGAATCCGCCCGGTCGCCGGATTGACCAGTTCGGGCAGCGCGTCGAGATAGGTGTTCTTCAGCTTCGCCAGCCCCCGCTGTTCGAGAATTTTTGCGGGCAGAGGATGTTGCGACGCCAGCACCTCCAGCGCTTCCTGGTCGGTACTCGGCCCGGTCTTCGTCTTGTGGACCACCGGCAGTTTGAGTTCCGTGAACAGAATCTCCCGCAGTTGGATCGGCGAGTCGATGTTAAACGTTCGCCCGGCGATCTCGTAGATCTCCCGCTGGATAACTTCCAACTGAATCGCAACGGCCGCGCTCTGCTCGCGCAGGCGAGACACATCGACTCGAATACCGCGCGTCTGCATATCGGCCAGCAACCGGATCAGCGGCCGTTCGAGATCATCGTAGAGCGTCCACAGCTCTTCCCGCTTCAAGTCGGCTTCGATCAGTCCCGCCAGTTCCCAGGCGACTTCGGCATCTTCGGCCGCGTACTCGGCGATCTGCGAAACAGGCACATCGGCCATCGACTTCTGCTTCGCCCCTTTCCCAATCAGATCGCTGATCGGAATCATCTCGTGGTCGAGCCGGCGGCGGGCCAGATCATCCAAACTGTGACTGCGAGCCCCCGCATCCAGCAGATAACTTCCCACCATCGGATCGCGTCCGACGGCGTGGGGTCGAATGCCGATGCGATCTAGCACGATCAGGTCGTACTTGATGTTCTGGTTATCGACACGCACCGCGGGCGATTCGAGGATCGGTTTCAATCCCGCCGCCACAATGTCTGGGGTCAACTCGGTCCCGCCGTTCGGGCAGCGGACGGGAATGTAATAACCGACATGCGGTTCCCAACTGAGCGACCAGCCGACGAT
>JAIXZD010000466.1 GCA_027489895.1 Planctomycetaceae bacterium | reverse complement strand
CCCCGCCCGCTCTCGTCCCCAACCGGACTCCTGGAACACCGCTGGGGTGGGCTGGCGGGGCGGCGGGTGGACCGCCGTGATTCTGTCGTGACGTTGATCTCATGATTCTGCTCAAAGCCTGTGACCTTGTTCGTCAGTTCGACGCGGATCCCATCCTGGATGGTGTCTCGTTCGAGATTCGCGCAGGCGAGAAGGTCGGCCTCGTCGGTCCCAACGGAGCGGGGAAATCCACGCTGTTTGGGCTTCTCGCCCGGACCGACACGCCCGATTCCGGCCGGGCCGAGTACGCCAGCGGGGCACGCATCGGGCTGCTCGAACAAGACCCCGTGTTCAATCCGAACACACCGTTGATTGAAGAAGTTCGGTCCGGCCTGGGGTCGCTCTATTCGCTGCAGGAAGAGGCCGAAGCAACTGCTCATGCGATCGCAGCCTGCGAGGATGACGTCGAGCGCCTGCGGCTCCAAAAGCGGTTCGATCAGGTTCAGGCCGATCTGCACCGGCAGGGCGGGTATGCCGTCGAACATCGTGTCGAAGAAGTGCTGCATGGGCTGGGGTTCGAGGATGGCCAGTTCGGCCAGTCGCTGGGGTCGCTATCGGGGGGGCAGAGAAACCGTGCGGCTTTGGCGCGGTTGCTGCTCGCCCGTCCCGAAGTGCTGCTGCTCGACGAACCGACGAACCATCTCGATATCGCGGCGACGGAATGGCTCGAAAAGCATTTGGCGCAGTCGGACCAGGCGGTGATCGTCGTCAGCCATGACCGGTACTTCCTCGACCGGGTGACCACGCGGATTCTCGAGCTGTTCCAGGGAACCACCGTCGATTTCCCCGGCAATTTCTCCAAGTACTGGCAACTGAAGGAAGAGCGGAACAAGGTCCTCGCCAAGACGTTCGAGAAGCAGCAGGATTACATCGCCCGGCAGGAAGAGTTCATCCGCCGGAACTTTTACGGACAGAAGGCGACCCAGGCCAAGGACCGCGAGAAGAAGCTCGAACGGCTCGATACAGTCGATCGTCCCCGCGAGATCCCCACTCCTTCCATGGGCTTCGCCAGCGCCTCGCGCACGGGCGACTGGGTGTTCGATGTTCAGGACCTGTGCAAGGGCTACCTCAAGCCGTTGTTTCAGGATCTGACGCTGCGGATTCCGCGTGGCGCGCGGGTCGGCATTTTTGGACCGAACGGGGCGGGGAAGACGACGCTGTTGCGCACAATTCTCGGCGAGATTCCGGCCGATTCGGGGGTGGTGCGGCGGGGCACGAATGTGCAGATCGCTTACTACGACCAGAACCTCTCCAGCGTTCGGGACGACGACGATCTGATTGAAGCGGTCCGCCCCGCGAACAACCCCACGATGACACCGGCCCAGATTCGCGATCTGCTCGCCCGGTTCGCGCTGAAGGGAGAGATTGTCCAGCAGCGGGTTGGTTCGCTTTCGGGAGGGGAACGCAGCAAGGTCGCGCTGGCCAAGGTCGCGGCACTCAATGCGAACGTCCTGGTGCTCGACGAACCGACGAACCACCTTGATCTCTGGTCGTGTCAGGCGCTGGAAGAAACCCTCAAAACATTCGACGGCACGCTGCTGTTTGTCAGCCATGACCGGTACTTTCTGGACCGGGTCGCCACCTCGCTGATCGTGTTCGAACCGGGTCGCTGGCGGTATTACGAGGGCAATTACACTGAGTATCTCGACAGCATGGCCCGGCTGAGCGCGGAGCAGGCGGCGGCCGCCGCTCCCGCTAAAAAATCCGCGGCACCGGCCATCGCCCCAACATCGGATCGGGTGAAAAAGAAGCGGCGGTTTCCGTACCGCAAACTGGAAGACCTCGAGCAGGATGTGCTGCAGGCCGAGGAGCGGATCGCCCTGCTGCAGGACGAACTCGCCAATTCGGACAACCATCGCGATGGCGAGAAGATGCGCGATCTGCAGGCCGAGTACGAAGAGGCCGAGGCGAGCCTCGCCCTGCTCTACGAGCAGTGGGAAGAAGAGATCGAGCTGCAGTCGTAGGGTGGGCAGACGCGTAGGGTGAGCACTGCCCACCAGCGCTCACCGACTGGGCCAACGGACAATCCCTTGGATCGCCATCCGGCGTGCCCACTTTTGCGGCTATCCCTCTTTTCCGACACCGGCTGAACTCTGGCGAACGCCGGTTGAAGCCGGGGGTGAGCGATTTGGTGGCGGGGGGCTGGTGAGCAATGGTGGGCAGTGCCCACCCTACAAATCGGGGCGGAGCGAGGTTTCGAGTGCTTCGGCGATGAGTCGGACCTGGGCGCGGCGTTTTGGTTCGGACTCGTCGCGAGTGACGCGGACGTAGGTTCCATCCGGCTGCATCTGGCGGGCTTTGACGTTGTCTTCCAGCAGGATCGGCAGCAGCCGTCCCAGGACCCGTCGCTTCACCCGGGGATCGAGGAGCGGGAACATCACCTCGACGCGCCGCCGGAAGTTGCGCGGCATCCAGTCGGCGCTGGCGACGTAGACATCGGCCGTGTCCCCCACACCGAACACGTAGGCCCGGCTGTGTTCGAGAAACCGGTCGAGAATACTGATCACCCGGATGTTCTCGGAGATGCCCGGAATGCCCGGCTTCAGGCAGCAACTGCCGCGGACGATCAGATTGATCTTCACCCCTGCCTGCGAGGCCCGGTAGAGCGCCTTGATGACCTCCGGGTCGACCAGGGCGTTCACCTTGGCGGTGATCGCCGCCGGTTCTCCCCGTTCCGCCTTGCCCGCCTCACGCAAGATGAGCGCCAGCGTCTGGGCGTGCAGATCGAAGGGAGAGACCACGAGATGATGCCAGTGATGACCGCGGGCGTAGCCTGTGAGCATGTTGAACAGGGCCGTCGCATCTTCGCCAAACTCGGCATTGGCCGTGAACAGGCCAAAGTCGGTGTAGAGCTTGGCGGTGCTGGCGTTGTAGTTCCCCGTTCCCAGGTGCACGTAACGCCTCAGCTCCGCGCCTTCCCGGCGGACGACGAGCGTGATCTTGCAGTGGGTCTTGAGCTCGACGAACCCGTACACCACGTGCACCCCGGCCCGTTCGAGCTGCCGGGCCCAGTTGACGTTCGACTGTTCGTCGAACCGGGCCAGCAGCTCCACAACGGCCGTTACGTTTTTGCCTTTTTCCGCCGCGCTGATCAGCGCCCGGATGACCGGGCTTTCACTCCCCGCGCGATACAGCGTCTGCTTGATCGCGAGCACGTCCGGGTCTTCCGCTGCCGCCCGCAGAAAATCGACCACGCAACTGAACGACTCGTACGGATGATGGACGAAGATGTCCCGCTCGCGAATCAGCTTGAAGATGTCGGCCCCGTCTTCGAGGGCAAACGGCCGACGGGCGGTGAACGGTTCGTCGCGCAAGTGCGGAAAGGCGTCCAGCCCCTGCCAGTCGATGAACGCGGTGAGATCGAGTGGACCATCGATTTCGAAAATCTCTCCGGGTTGCAGTTTCAGGGGGCGCCGAATGGCCTCCAGGAGTTCGCCGTCGGTCCCGGCCGCAACTTCGAGGCGCACTGGTTCGCGATGACGCAGCGCCTTCAGCCCCTCTTCGACGGCTTGTGACAGGTCGTGGAGGACCTGGTCGCCGTCGATGTCGAAATCGGCGTCACGGGTCAGACGCATCGTGGTGACCCGAAGGATCTTCGACCCACCAAACAGTTCCGACATGCGACTGGCCACGAGCTGCTCCAGGAGCAGGTAATCATTCTGCGGGCCGGGCAGGCGAATCAGCCGCGAGAGGACGCTGGTCAACTGGACGACCGCGAGCATCTGCTTGGTCGTCCCGTTGCGGGAGACATGCTGCTCGATGATGGCGGCCAGATAGAGGCCGCGGTTGCGGAGGTGCGGCGTGGGATGGCTGGGGTCGATCGCCATCGGCGTGAGCACTGGGAAGACCGTGCGGCGGAAGAAGTCGTTCGCGAACTCCTTCTGCTCGTCGGAGAGCTGGTCGGGCGACAAGAGCCGGATGCCCTCGGCCGCGAGTCGGGGCAGCACCTGCTCGTTGAGGCAGCGGTATTGCCGTTGGACGAGATCGTGAATCCGGGCGTGGGCCTGCTGGAAGATCTCGTGGACGGTCATCTGCTCGGGCAACTCGTCTTCGGGTTCTTCCAGCCCCATGATCTGCGACCGCAGCCCGGAGACACGGACCATGAAGAATTCGTCGAGATTCCCGCTGAAGATGGCGAGGAATTTGATTCGTTCCAGCAGTGGGTTGGATTCATCCTCGGCCTCTTCCAGCACGCGCAGATTGAATTCCAACCAGCTCAGGTCGCGGTTGCCAAAATGCTCGGGCAAGGCACACGGTCGGTTGACGAGATCGGTCGGCATGGCTCGCGACTGTTAACGGCAGGGGGGAGAAACGTCAGGAGGAGAAGCGGCGGCGAAGCGCAATGGCAACGGGGATGTCCGGTCAATTTCTGAACGGAAAGGTGATTCATCGGTTGGGACGGGCCGAAACGTGAAGCGAACAACACCCGGTGCGGCGGTTTCTCAACGGGCGGGAGCCGGATACCTCAGCACTCGGAGCCGCGCCTGTTGGCCTCCAGAGTGACGGCTCCCGCTCCGCCTTGTTCCGATCATACCGATTTGATGGTAACAACCCGCCTGCGAGCCAATCCAACGTTCACCAAATTCAAACGGCTCCGGGAACGCACAAGGCCTGTCGGGGAACCAACGACTTCGCGTCGTGAACGCGGACCGCCCATCACTGTTCAACAGGCAATAGCGGAAGCGACTCCAGCTCTGGCTGGGGGAAGACGGCTCAGTTCGCGGAAAGTATGTCGCGGGAGGGGAATGCGGCCGGGACTTCCGAGTGGCTCGTCGGTTCGGACGTTCTGGCGATCGAAGTGTTGACGATCGGTCGATAGATCGCACCGGCAAACTGGACAATGTGCCGGAAGGTGTCGCAGTAGGCGGAGTAGTTCATTTCGCGGCGGATCGCCTCGGTGAGCGCCCGGCCTCCCACGACAATCGCAATTCCGGAGTTGAGCGCCAGTTCGGCAAACCGGGCGTATTCCGCCTGGAACTTCGGAACATCTTCAATGCACGACACGCTTATCCAGCACAAACGCGGCTGCATATGTATGGCCGCGGCCCCGAGTGTGCAGAGAGGCAAGTCCGTGCCATACGATTCGGCCCGCCACCCGGCCTCGCGGAGGACCAGTTCCACCATCGTCGTCGCCAGCTTGTAAGGATCTTTCGAGAGCGTACCGCCCATCGCATAAGGGGCGTCCGCCCGGACAACCGGAAGGATCGTCCGCAGCTCGAACAGAATGCGGAGCACAATTTCGCAGGCACGCCGCTCCTGGTAGACCTCGATGCTGTTTTGGGCCCACCGTTCGCCAATCGCGTGCATCGTGGGGGCAAGCAACTTGTCGAAAATCTCAACGGCAGGAGTTGCCGCCATGTAGAGGTCGAAGACGAGCTTGCGGGCGCGCGTTTCGTCGCCTTCGATCAACGCCTGGGTCAGTTGATCCCTGGATCTCAGCAGCGAGGTCTCCCCCCGGCCCGTGTCGGCTGGCAACCCCAGAAGTTGCGGTTCGACCAGCAGTTGGCCGGTACTGCGAATGAACTCGACCACGGAGTTCATCGTCATGCGTCGATGCCCGCCTGCGGTGCGAACCGTCTGCAACAGTCCGCGATCACACCAGCGCTTGATCGACGACTCACTGACGCCGATCGCCTGAGCGACGAGTTTAGGGCTGATGAACTGCTCCATGGTGAGCAACCTGCGGGGGAGTTTTTCGCAAACTCGAACGTGGGGGAAGGGGCCGTGCTGTCAGCGCGGGTGACATCACCCGAGATGACAGCGAAATCGGCTGGAACGAAGACCTGCGGAGTATCGGGACGGAAGAGTCTAGCAGACAAGAACGAATTGACCAAATTTATTTGAGTAATCGCAATGAACGATATTACGGATTGTTAATGTTTTGTTGTGAGGCGGCCAACATCGGCTCGCTGCGGACAAATCGCATTATTTCGCCAGGGATTATTCAGTTTCTTGCGGAAATTGAGCGATGGTCACGGCTGATTCTGTGACTTGGTGGCGACCTGTGTGAACGAGTTGCTGGTTCATTTTTGACCGAATTGATCGTTATTCGTTGACCAAATCGAAAGTGGTTTGTATCCTTCCGGGGAACGAGATGAACGTTTCAGCCGAATCGGGCAGCAACATGTGACTGGCTGGGGCGTCGATCGTCTCGTCCCCTTGAGTGGGTCGGGCAGCACCATGACTGTGGTGGTAGAACGTCTGAAACGGGCAGGTCGGCGGGCGTCCATCGCGGCCGAATCTCCCCCTCGGCGACGAAACGCGAATCAGGCTGGCGGCGGAACGGTCGTGGTCGAGACCCCGAAGAGTGGGTCGGCCGCCAAGTCTTCGTCACGACGCGCCACCAAAGGTCGGGAGTCGAGCCGCCGACCTGCCAAGCCACGCTCTGCCGTCTGTCTGGCAGCGGCAACTCTGGCGGATCGCTCGCTCGTTGAGGAATCGATCCGAAGCCCGCTCGAATGTGTGCCTCACCGGTCGTTTTCGGAACATCCCGAAACCGAAACGATCATGCATTATGAATCGGCGTTCGACGCCGAGGCCGAGCGGCTGCTGGCGGGTGGAACAGTCAAAATTCCCTCGGGCCTGCCCGCTTATGTGGCCAGTCTTTACACCGTGCCACTGCTCGGGAGAGACCGCGAGTTTGACCTGTTCCTGCGGATGAATTACTTCCGCTGGAAGGCGGCCCAGTTGCAGAAACGGCTCGTTCCGGGCCAGGCCACTGTTGCCGATCTTGAGGCGTTCCGTCTGACCGTGCGGCGCGGCGAAGCGATTCGCAACGAGATCGTGCAGGCCAATTTGCGGCTGGTCGTGTCGATCGCCAAGAAATTCGCCGATCAGTGGACGAGCTTTGACGAGCTGGTCAGCGAAGGCAACATCCCGCTCATTCGCGCCGTCGAACTGTTTGATGTGTCGCGTGGGTTCCGTTTCAGCACGTATGCCACCTGGGCGATTCGCAACCATCTCAAGCGGTACCTGTCCGACCGGCTCAAGCAGCGGTCAAGGTTCGTCAACAGCGACGAGATGATTGGCGAAACACCGGCGGACGAACGGGGGACGGCCAACGAGGCGGAGTCGCGGATCATGCGATTGCGCGGCATGCTGCGAAGCGTCTTCAACAGGCTGAGCGACCGGGAACAGCGGATCGTTGCGGCCCGGTTTGGGCTGGAGGACAACGCCGAGCCGCGGACGTTGGCGGAGATCGGCCGGGATCTGGGGATCAGCAAAGAACGCGTCCGGCAGCTCGCCACGCAGGCGGTTGAGAAGATCCGGCGGATCGTCACTGGCGATCAGTCGGCCAATCCCCTGCTGATGGAAGCTCCGCTTTAGGCCAGTCTACGCGGAGGTAGCGGAACTCGTGAGAGTTCCGATTCGGGCCGCGCGGACTGATCCGAGGCGGGATCTCGAGTCCCTCGTCAAATCGTTCTCCCCGCAGGACAGTTGGCTCAGGTCGCCAACTGCACGAGGCTGGGCGTGCGCGCCTTCCGCGACATGGCGATCCCGTAGAAGAGGATTCCCAACAGGAACAACACCGCGCTCACGTACTGCGAGATCGTGAAGATTGTGCCGAGCTGTCCCAGTTCGTCGCCGCGCAGAAACTCGACGAGGAACCGGCTCACAGGATAGGCGATCCAGCCAAGCGCCAGCACTTCTCCGTTGAAACGACGAAACGGGTGGTAGGCCAGGGTCAATAGTGCCAGGCAGAACGCGTTGAGGGCGCTATAGACCTGGGTGGGATGAACGGGCAGGCTCCCTGCCTCGCCCCCCAGCAGAAACCCCTGCATTTGCTGGGCTTTGAAGGGGACACTGTCTACCGGAAACGTGATGGCCCAGGGCAATTCGCAGTAATCCCCGTAACAGCAGCCGTTGAGCAGGCAGCCCAGCCGACCGAATGCCATCCCGATAAAGACCGAAGTGATCAGCAGGTCGCCCAGCGCCAGTGCCGAGAGGTGTCTCACGCGGCAGAAGATGGCGAACCCCACCGCGCCCAGGATCGCGCCGCCGTAGAAGACGAGTCCCCCGTCCTGCAGATTGATCATTCGAAAGAGCGTCTCGCTCACGGATCGTCCGGCGGCAAAAAACTGGTTGTGGTACTGGGCGATGAAAAACAACCGTGCCCCGGCGATACCGCCGACGAAAATCCACATCGCCACATCCCAGGCAATGTTTGGATCGGCCCCCTGCTTTTCGAGTCGGCGAGAAGCGAGCCAGGTGGCCGAGAGGAATCCGAGAAACAGCATGAACCCGTATCCGTACACGGGAATCGACGGCGTCAGTCGGGGGGCGAAGCCAATCAGACCCGCCACAATCGCCAGCGGAACAAGATCGCCCACCACCACGCCCTGGACGCCATATCTCCACCAGCGCGACGCCAGCCAGAGGGCTGCGAACAGGCCCCACGCCGCCAGCAGTAACCCCAAGCCGAACACGGGGACATCGACTCCGCCCAGGGAGATCGTGGTCGCCGTCGAGAGTTCGAATAGTTTCGAGCGCATGATCCACCGGTTCAGGAGCGTGCCGTGGGGGAGTTTTCGGGTGGGACCAGCAGGCAATTGTCGATCAGCCGTGTACTGCCGACCCGCGCTGCGACGAGGGCCACCATGTCCGGTCCGGGGGCGGTGACCGGTTCCAGCGTGTTTGCGGAGACAATCGTGAAGTAGTCGGGCGTGACCAGGGGCGTCGCCCAGAGCCGGGCGAGGACTTCGTTCACCAGCGGCTCGAGCTGCCGTTCCCCGGCCGCGATGCGGTCCCTCACAAAAAAGAGCGCCTGCGACAAACTGCGGGCCGACTCTCGTTCGACCCCGGACAGGTAGCGGTTGCGACTGCTGAGCGCCAGTCCATCGACCTCGCGGACGGTGGCACAGGTCTCAATTCGAACTGGCAGGAACAGATCGCGGACCATCGTCCGGATCAGCAGTTGTTGCTGAAAGTCCTTCTGACCGAAATAGGCGACATCGGGGATCACCGCGAGCAGCAGCTTCATCACGACGGTTGTCACGCCACGAAAGTGGGTGGGACGGTGCCGTCCTTCGAGCAGCCGGGCCAACTGCTCGACTTCGACGATTGTCTGATCGCCGGGCGGATACATGACGTCGACGGTGGGCGTCCAGACGAGCGTCGCCCCGGCGGCTTCACACAGGGCGAGGTCGGCCTCGAGGGTGCGCGGATACCGCGAGAAATCCTCGGAGGGGCCGAACTGGGTGGGGTTCACGAAGATCGATGCGACGACGCAGTCGTTTTCCCGTCGCGCCGCTTCGACCAGGCTCGCATGTCCCGCATGCAACGCGCCCATTGTGGGGACAAACCCCACACGCTGGCCCAAGGCCCGCGCCGCGGCAAGCTGTTCACGCAGCGCTTCGATGGTCGTCACAACGGTGGGCACGTCGGTTGTTTCTCCGGGGGCGGTTCTTTAGGGCCAATTCTGATGCGGCGGCGCTGGTTTCGATTGTCTTTGGGGGTTGGTTGCCGATGGAAGGTTCGCGACCTCCGGGCGCTAACGCTTCCGGCTCTTTCCTGCACGGGCATCGTAGGCGCGACGTGCAGTCTCTGGCGAGAGCGCTGTGGCGACAGATCACACCCTTCGGCGTGAGACGGCCGTCAGAATCGGGTTACGATTTCGAGTCATCCGGCGAGAACAGCTTGGGGTCGTAGTTGGCCAGCTTGCCGTTGCGGAAGGGGAGGTAGATCGAGCGGCCCTTGTCGTCCGGACCAAACCGGAACAGTTCGTCGTCTTCGCGGTAGACCGTGCTGTTCTGCTTGATCCAGCGGGCATTTTCTTCGTAGGTCCCATCCTCGCCGAGCACACGGGCGACATCGGCGTGCGACATTCCCTGTTGGACCCGATTGGCCAAAAGCCAGCGGAGCGAGTCGCGACTGCGTTCCGTCTGATACTGCTTGCGGTGCTGCTCCTCAAGCTCTGCCAGCTTGTCTGGATCGGGCGGCAGAGCAAACAGTTCGGCCGTCATCGTCAGCATCGACTGGCAGCCCGTGGCCCCAACCGTCGCGGCGAGTGCGACCAACAAAACGGCCAGGCGGGCAGACGCGTTCGAATGCATCGGAAGATACAGCATGGCAAGAGTCCGACGAGTACGGACGGATCGCAAGCCCGTGCCGGGCGAACGGATCGCACGGCGACAGGTCGGACCCTGGAAGGGCGAGACATCGAGAGGAGAGTCAGGGAGAGAGGCGCGGAACCTACCGCAAACGGCGGGACGAACGCCAGAGGAGTTTGCGCGACCCGTCTTGTCAGGGTTTGTCTGGTGCGGAGGGTTTAGGTAACCACCAAGGCACCAAGGAAAGGCAAATCAAGGACCGGGGGGGCTGACAGGTGCCAGAAGAGATTCGAGGGAGATGCCGGCAGGCAACATGTGCAGGCGAGCCGACCCTGTCAGGGGTCGATGGAGGCGTGGGATGCTCAAGACGGGGCACTCAATGGGCGTGAATTGCCTGTTGAAGACCCGTATTCATCGTCTCTCTTGCGGCGTACCGATCGCGAACTGCTGATCGACAACCGTCGTCACCGCGCTCTGACCGGGTCGGCTTGCCACGGTCTCGCAAAGAGACCCGTTTTGGTGGTTGTTTGCGGAAGGTACTGCATCCTGTCGCTGCGCGACCCGACCACAAGATGGTCGGGCCACCCTCGTTTGTTAGTTTCTCGACAAGCAGTCCACGGCATTGCATGGCCCCCAGAATTCACACCAGGGGCGCGGGACTGCGCCCCATACTGCGACTTTTGTGACCGCCCTTTGACGCGGTGACGGGGTCGGTTTACCCTTCGCGTGGAAGAACTGGTGCGCGCAGGCGGGCTGGTTCGCTCACTCCGCACGACTTCTTCTGATGAGGAGACTCCATGTCCAACCGGTTCGTCCGTCGGCTGTCGCTGGCGCTGCTGATGTTTGTGGGCGGGACGCCGCTGGTCGCCACGGCCGAAGAGAACAACACGCTCAGCGTGTCGGAGCAGCGTGCTGGTTGGAAGCTGCTGTTCGACGGCAAGTCGGCGGAACAGTTCCGGAACTACAAGAAGGACGGACTCAACGCAGGCTGGACGATTGCAGACGGAGCGCTCGTGCGGGCCGAGAAAGGCGCCGGCGACATCGTCACCAAGGAGATGTACGGCAGCTTCGAGCTGTCGCTGGAGTACCAGATCTCCAAGGCGGGAAACAGCGGGATCATGTTCCACGTGACCGAGGATGAACCGGCTCCGTGGATGACCGGCCCCGAGATTCAGGTGCAGGACAATGTCGAAGGCCACGACCCGCAGAAGGCGGGCTGGCTGTATCAGCTCTATCAGCCCAACCCCGATCCGTGGACGAAGAAGGTGGCCGATGCCACCCGTCCGGTCGGCGAATGGAACCACGTCCAGGTGCGGATCACCCCGGCCGGGTGCGAAATCAACATGAATGGCTATCGCTACGCTTCGTTCAAGGTCGGCAGTGACGATTGGAACAAGCGGGTGGCCGCGAGCAAGTTCGCGAAGATGCCGAAGTTCGGAAAGATGGGCAAAGGCCATATCTGCCTGCAAGACCATGGCGACCGCGTCGCCTATCGCAACATCAAGGTGCGGGAGCTGCCGGAATCGGGGGCCGGTCCCGATCCGATCGATGGGACGCTGAAGCTCCGCGTGCAGACGGCGTTCCCCAAGCTGGAGTGGGCGGGGTGGGAGCCTGAGAACGACCAGGGAATCGCCGAAGCATTCCGCCCGATCCTGATCGACAACGCCCGCGATGGCAGCGGTCGGCTGTTCGTTGCCGATCAGCGCGGCCGAATTTGGACGTTCCAGCCTGGGGCCGAATCGACCGAGTCGAAGCTGTTCCTCGATGTGCGCGATCGCGTGCAGTACATCGACCGCGAGAATGAAGAGGGGCTGCTGGGGCTCGCGTTCCATCCGAAGTTCAAGGAGAACGGCCAGTTCTACCTCTATTACACGACGAAGAAAGAGCCGCATACCTCGGTGATCTCGCAGTTCACGCTGGCTGCTGGTGACAAGACGGTCGCCGACCCCGCGTCCGAGAAAGAGATTCTGCGAGTTCCTCAGCCGTTCTGGAATCACAACGGCGGCACGATCTGCTTTGGCCCCGATGGCAAGCTGTATGTCGCGCTGGGTGACGGCGGCAGCGGCAACGACCCGCTGGGCAACGGCCAGAAGCTCGACACGGTTCTCGGCAAGATTCTGCGGCTTGATGTCGATCACCATGACCAGGGCCTGGCCTATGCCATTCCCAAAGACAATCCCTTCGTGGGCAAGGACGGCGTTCGCGGTGAGATTTATGCCACCGGGTTCCGTAACCCCTGGCGGATCGCGTTCGACCGCACTACGGGCCTGCTCTACGCGGCCGATGTGGGCCAGAATCTCTGGGAAGAGATCAACCTCGTGACCGCCGGCGGGAACTACGGCTGGTCGCTCCGCGAAGGGGCGCACGGGTTTGGTCCGAAGGGGAGCGGTCCGCGGGCCGATCTCGTCGAGCCGATCTGGGAGTACGACCATCAGGTGGGCGTCTCGATCACCGGCGGCCTCGTCTATCGCGGCAAGGCGATTCCGGAACTGGTCGGCAAGTATGTCTACGCCGACTATGTGACGGGCAAGCTCTGGGCGCTGCACTACGACGCCGCTGCGAAGAAAGTGCTCACGAACGAAGGCATCCCGACGCAGACGCTGCCCGTGATCACGTTCGGTGAAGACGAAGCGGGCGAACTCTACTTCGGCGTCGTCTCGGCGGACGGCAAGGGCATCTTCCAGATCGTCAAGGAATAGACCGGTTTCCGAGCGTCGTAGCGGAACTCGTGAGAGTTCCAACGGCGCTTGATCGTTTCCACCGACCCCTCCCAGGGTCGGCTCGCCTGCCCATTCTGGACGGCACAGTCTTGATGACAATCGACGCGTCCACCAACGACCGTTCCGAGCCGGGCCTGGCTCGGAACGTGTCGTTCTGGGGGCTGACGGTGGCGCAATTTCTGGGCGCCTTCAACGACAACCTGTTCAAGCAGGTGGTCCTGCTGATTTGCGTCGACCTGCGGAAAGCGGGCGGGGCCGACTATCAGGGGTTGGCGCAGTTTCTGTTTGCGCTGCCGTTCATTCTGTTCTCGGGGCTGGCCGGGTTTCTCTCCGATCGGTACAGCAAGCGGCGGATCATTGTCCTCTGCAAGCTGGCGGAAATCGGGATCATGGTCGTGGGGACGGTGGCCGTGGCGATCGGCTCGCTGCCGGCGGCCCTGGGCATCATCTTTCTGATGGGCAGCCACAGCGCGTTCTTTGGCCCCTCGAAGTATGGCATTCTTCCGGAGCTGGT
>JAIXZD010000306.1 GCA_027489895.1 Planctomycetaceae bacterium | reverse complement strand
GGCAACTGCCGGTCGTTGATGTACCGGTCCGACAGTGTGGCCGCCGCGATCAGCGCCCCATCGGTAATCCGCACGCCATGATGCGACTCGTACTTTTCCTTGAGTCCCCGCAGGATCGAGATCGTGTCTTCGACCGTCGGCTCGGTCACCAGCACCGGTTGGAACCGCCGTTCGAGGGCCGGGTCTTTCTCGATGTGCTTGCGGTATTCATCGAGCGTCGTCGCGCCAATACAGTGCAGCTCGCCCCGCGCCAGTGCCGGCTTGAGCAGGTTGCCCGCGTCCATCGCCCCTTCGGCCGCCCCCGCACCCACCACCGTGTGCAGTTCGTCGATGAACAGAATCACCTGGCCGCTCGCCTCTTCCACCTCTTTGAGCACGGCCTTGAGACGGTCTTCAAACTCGCCCCGGAACTTCGCCCCCGCGACCAGCGCCCCCATGTCGAGCGAGATGACCGTTTTGTCTTTGAGGTTCTGCGGCACATCCCCCAGGACGATCCGGTGCGCGATCCCTTCGACGATCGCCGTCTTCCCGACGCCCGCCTCGCCAATCAGCACCGGGTTGTTCTTCCGCCGCCGCGACAGAATCTGAATGACGCGGCGAATCTCCGCATCGCGCCCGATCACCGGGTCGATCTTCCCCTGCCGGGCCGCTGCGACCAGGTCGTGCCCATACTTCTCTAGCGCCTGATATCGGCCCTCGGGGTTCTGGTCGGTCACCGACTGGCCACCCCGAATCGTCTTGAGCGCCGTCAGCACGTCGGCCTCTTTGACGCCCGACAGCTCCAGCAGTCGCTGGGCCGGGTCGTCGACCTTCGTCAGCGCCAGGAGCAGATGTTCGGTCGAGACGAACTGGTCCTTCATCGCATCGGCCCGGGCCTGGGCCTCGTCGAGCACCTTCATCAGGGCGGGCGTCGCGCCGACTTCGCCCGATCCACCCGTCACCTTGGGCAGCCGCTGAATCTCGCTCTCGACCAGCCCATCCAGTTGCTTGACGTTCGCGCCAATCTTCTGGATGACCGGCCGCACGACGCCGCCCTCTTCATCCAGCAGACTCGCGAGGAGGTGCAGGGGGGTCAGTTGCTGATGCGACAGGTCCCGCGCAATCCCCTGCGCCCGTTGCACGGCTTCCTGTGCCTTGACCGTCAACTTGTCGGGACGAAACGCCATGACGTCACCCTCCGCGGGGGTTCACGGGGAACCACCAAGGCACTAAGGCACAAAGGAAAGACAGGCAGAAATCCACTCGGAAGGGACGTTCGACAATCGACGCACTCTTGCGGTCTGTCGTGTAATCGCACGACAGACCGCAAGCTCACGACATGTTGAATGCTGTCGGCACGCAACACCCCGAAAGCCTGCCAGGCTGTCCGCTCCCGACTTCGATGACTCTCAAAACCACCTTGGTACCTTCGTACCTTGGTGGTTCCCTCCTCATCGATCATTTCTTCTCGAACTCCGCGTCGATGATGTTCTCTTCACCACCCGCTGGACCCGCTCCGGCGGCAGGGCCCGCTCCCGCAGCCCCCGCGCCCGCCTGCTCGTACATGTGCTTCGACAGGGCATGCGCTGCCTGGTTCAGCTCTTCGATCGCGCTATCGATCGCGGCCGGATCTTCGCCCTCGGCCTTCTCCTTGACCTTCGCGATCGCGCCTTCAATCGCGGTCTTGCTGCCCGCATCCAGCTTGTCGGCATGCTCCTTGAGCAGCTTCTCCGTCTGGTAGACGATCCCCGACGCCTGGTTCTTCGATTCGGCCAGCTTCTTCTTCCGTGCGTCTTCCTCGGCGTGGGCTTCGCCTTCGCGGACCTTCTTCTCGATCTCTTCCTTGCTCAGTCCGCCCGACTGCTCGACCTTGACGGAGTGCGACTTGCCCGTCCCCAGGTCCTTCGCGCTCACGCTCAGAATCCCGTTGACGTCGAGGTTGAATGTCACCTCGATCTGCGGCACGCCGCGCGGAGCAGGGGGGATGCCGTCGAGATTGAACTCGCCCAGCTTCCGGTTGTCGCGGGCCATCTTCCGCTCGCCCTGAAACACCTGCACCGTCACCGCGGGCTGATTGTCGACCGCCGTACTGAACGTCTGCTTCCGCTCGGCCGGAATCGTGGTGTTCCGCTCGACCAGCACCGTCATCACGCCGCCTTCGGTTTCAATTCCCAGCGACAACGGCGTCACATCGAGCAGCACGACGTCTTTCACGTCGCCCGCGATGATCGCCCCCTGAACGGCGGCTCCCACCGCGACGACTTCGTCCGGGTTGACCCCCTTGTGAGGCTCTTTATTGAAGATCTTGCGGACCAGCTCCTGCACCTTTGGCACGCGGGTCGACCCGCCCACCAGAACCACTTCGTCGATCTGCGACGGCTTCAGCTTCGCGTCCGCCAGCGCCTTCTCGACCGGACCCCGGCAGCGTTCAATCAGGCCATCGACCAGTTGCTCGAACTTCGCCCGCGTCAGCGCCAACTGCAAATGCTTCGCACCCGAGGCATCCGCGGTGATAAACGGCAGATTGATGTCGGTCGTCTGCTGGGTCGACAGCTCTTTCTTCGCCTTCTCGGCCGCTTCCCGCAGCCGCTGCAGCGCCATCGCATCCTTACGGAGGTCGATGCTGTGCTCTTTCTTGAACTCATCGGCGATGTAATTGATCAGCGCTTCGTCGAAGTCGTCGCCGCCCAGGTGCGTGTCGCCGTTGGTGCTGAGCACTTCGACGATCTCGCTGCCGACTTCCAGGACCGACACGTCAAATGTTCCACCGCCGAGGTCGAACACGATGATCTTTTCGTCCTTCTTCTTTTCGAGCCCATACGCCAGCGCCGCGGCCGTCGGCTCGTTGATGATCCGCTCGACTTCCAGCCCCGCGATCTGGCCGGCGTCCTTGGTCGCCTGGCGCTGCGCGTCGTTGAAGTAGGCCGGGACGGTGATCACCGCCTTCGACACTTTGTGACCGAGGTAGCTCTCCGCCGACTCCTTCAGCTTGCGGAGTACGTGCGCGGAGATTTCGGGTGGCGTGTAGTCCTTGCCGCTCACCTTGACTTTCACGTACTCGTTCTCGCCACCCACGACTTCGTAGGGGACCATCTTCTCTTCCGACTTCACTTCGCTGTGCCGCCGCCCCATGAACCGCTTGATGGAGTAAAGCGTCCGCTTGGGGTTGGTGACCGCCTGCCGCTTGGCGGGGTCGCCCACAAGAATTTCGCCCTTGTCGTTGAACGCCACGACGCTGGGCGTGATCCGGTTTCCGTCCAGATTGGCGATCACTTTCGTCTCGCCGCCTTCCATGACCGCCACACAGGAGTTGGTGGTGCCCAGGTCGATCCCGATCACCTTTTCACCGCTACGCACAGCCATGGAAGTCACTCCCGAAAATCAACCGCAGGAACCGGCTCAACGAGCCTGAACAATTATCACAAGTGAACACACGTCACTTTCTTTTGTGCTCTGCTCATTTGTACCCGACGACAGGTTGGCAGCAAAATCACAGAGCTTTCTCTTCTGACGCAAAGCCCGTACCGGTTCGTCTCTCACACCAGAGATCGTACCGTAACCATCTTCTGTCATTCATCTTATGGAACAGAGATCGATTTTGAATTGACTCCTGATTGCGATGAACTCGCCATTTTGGCAGGGACTCGTTCGGCCTGCGATCGCACCAGAAACTGCCGATTTGGCACCGCATCCACGGGCCAACTGAGCCACCCTGCTCTCTCGACAGCCACCATCAATTCTGGAATGGCGATTCGATAAAATGGGAAACATCCATCAATTGCGCAAGATGAGCCGTCTTCGGTTCGCGAGCGTTGCTCCCGTCGACCTGGCCGCTTGACACCCGCACACCCCCTCACTACAAGACATAAAGTCCGCACAGGATGATACTTGGGAAAATTCCCCAAGCCAGGCCCGGCCGAGTCTCATGCCTGCCAGCCAGACTGGGGGGCCGTCCTTGCGGCCGATGGGGGTCAGTTGACGCATTTCGAGCGACTGCGGAAGGGTGGTCATGGCCAAGAAGGAAGTCCCGCAAAAACGTGCTGCTTCCGGCTCTCAACCGGCCAAGCCAAAACCTGCCGGCCAACTCTCTTCCGCGGCACTTCAGGCCGACATCAAACGCACCGATGTCGAATTGATAAAGCTCATTCAGCGCCGGGCTGCCGCCACCCTTAAGCTGCTGCAGCGCGACGAGAATCCCGGTCAGGCCGTCTTCGGCCCCGTCCTTGACGACGCGCTGACCGAGCTGCTTCAGAAGCATGCCGACCATCCGCTCGGCGAGCCAGCCCTGCGCGGCATTTTCCGCGAACTGATTGCCGGGGCACGCCAGTCCTTCAAGCCGACCCGCGTCGCCTTCCTCGGTCCCTCCTCCAGTTTCTCGCACCAGGCCGCCCTCGAGCGGTTCGGCGCCACCGCGCATCTCCTGCCGGTCGCCAATATCGCGGCTGTCTTCGAAGAGGTGAAGCGTGGCCATGCCGAGTACGGCGTCGTCCCGATTGAGAACAGCACCGACGGCCGGATCGTCGACACGCTCGACATGTTCACCCGCATCCCGCTGAAGATCTGCGGGGAAGTGCAGTTGGCCATCCATCACTATCTGATGGCCCGTTGCCCGCGCGAGCAGATTGGCGAAGTCTACAGCAAAGCCCAGGCGCTCTCGCAGTGCCGCGACTGGCTGGCCCGGAACATGCCGCACGCCCGGCTGGTCGAGGTTGGCAGTACCGCCCTCGCCGCCGAACTGGCCCGCGACAAGCCGGGAGCCGCCGCCATCGCCTCGCGCCAGGCCGCTGTTCAGTTTGATCTCACGCTCGTGGCCGAGAAAATTCAGGACAGCAAAGACAACGTCACCCGGTTCGCCCTCATCGGCGACGAAACGACCAAGCCCTCTGGTCGCGACAAGACCGCTGTGCTTGTCCAGATTGCCCACAAGCCCGGCTCTCTGGCCGACCTCTTGCAGGCCTTTAAGAAGAACTCGGTCAATCTGACCTGGATTGAATCGTTCCCGCTGCGTGGTCCCGAGAAAGGCTACCTCTTCTTCCTCGACTTCGAAGGCCACGCCGGCGACGCCAAGGTCAAGAAGACGATCAGCGAACTCGAATCGAAAGCCGACCGCATCGAAGTGCTCGGGTCTTACCCCCGGAGCGAACCGGTCAGTTGAACTGAGTTGTGTCAGCCGCTGGCAGGAACAGCAAATGGCATGCGGGGTGCCTGTTGCGCGCCAGTGCCGCGCGAGGTCAATCCGGCAGTTCGTTCAACTCGGCGAGCCGACTGCGTCATCGGTCGGTGGTTGGATTTCCATCGTCGCAGCAAACCGTGTTCACGATCCGTGGAGGCCAACGTCCAACCAGAGAGCAGGGGGGGGCGGTGGGGGTTCGGGGTCACGTTCGAAGGTGAGCTCTCATGCGCGCTACGCTCTGCGGTCTGTTCACCGCTTTCGCGGTCGTCCTCCTCGTCGAGTCGGTCAGTCACCTGATCTGGCCTCCGCCTGAGGGACTGGCTCAACTGCCGCGCGAAGAACAGCTCGTCGCGATCGCCAAGTTGCCCCCCGGTGCACTCGTCTCGGTTCTCGTCGCCTGGTGCGCCGGGTTGCTCTGCGGTGGGAGCGTGGCCCGGTCCCTCAGCCACGGGTCGCGACTGCCCCCCGCGATCGTCGCGGGACTGCTGGTCACGGCCTCTCTGGCGATGGTCGTGACGATCCCGCATCCGGGGTGGTTTCTGGTCTCCGCGCTGGTCAGTCTGACGGCCTGCACGATCTTCGTCCTGCGCCCGTTGGCCCCCTCCGCAACCGCCCCGGAAGACCCCGCCGCAGGGACATCCAACCGGTAGCGGCCAAAGGCCACAGCCCCGCCCGCTGCACCCCGCAAACCAATCCGCCGCGTGAAGCGATGTTGCGAAACGTCAACGGATCCGTGGAGTTGCAAAACCCGCGAATTCCCGGTGAATCGCACAGGCGGAATTGAACATAACAGACATTATCGGACGTTGCAGGTGGGGGCTTTTTGGGCCGGAGAGCTGGTGCTTTCGGGGTTCGTGCCCTGCGCGGTGTTCTGTCTGCGATGAGGCGCCGCGCCCCACGGAGTCGAACCGGTTCTCCCCGTCCCGGCAACCTGGAACCAGCGTGCCTTGGAACCTGAACGACGGCCGCTCGAACTCGCGTTCCGGAAGTGCGTGTCCGGGCCGCCGCGGAACACTTGCAGTGACCGGCGTTGGCATCCCACCGACCCCTGACAGGATCGGCTCGCCAGTTCTCCCGGCGCGCGAGGACGGGCATGTCGACCGTCAGCGTCTCAGTCTTCGATTCCCCGCTGGTTGCAACCAGCGAGGTTGAAACGTGGCCAGCGGAATCGAGGGACGCCAGCGGCGTGCTGGTCATGATTTGATTGCGGGTGAGCAATCGTGGGCAGTGCCCCACCGAACTTAGCGCGCGCCGAGCCGCTGCTGGATTTCGGGGGGCAGGTCGCGGGAGGTGATCCCCGCGCGGGAAGGCGCCCTCAGCACGCGCTCCTCAAGCGCTGTCCCGACATCCGTTTTCGGGTCGGGATCGGTCTCACCGAACAGGTCTGCCGACCAGTCGCGCAGGGCCGTCACGGCGATCGTGTCCGACAGCCCCGTGAGCGTTGCGTTGATGTCGGCCTCCGCGGCGGCCATGTCATCCTCGGCCGAGTAGAACACCCCGGTCACCTTTCTCAACAATTGCTTCCGTTCCGCTTTGAGCGCCGGGTTCGAGGACACACTCGATCGACCGCCCCCCGAACTCGAAGCGGGTGTCAGAAACTCGTTCAGCTTCTCCTGGATGGCATCCTTGATCCCGTCTCGAACTTGCCGCTCGACCGAACCGGTCACATCGCGGACGATCTGGCCCAGGGCATCGGTTTCGGTTGGCTCCACTGTTCGTCCACTCGGACTGACGCGACCGGCCGGCCGGGTCGACGTCTGGTCGTTGAAGTCGTCGTCTTCTATCGCGGGTCGGCGGCGGCCCGGAGTCGTGTTGCCAGGTGTCCCGTTCGCGGGGGCTCGTTCCCCCGAATTGCCCCGGCTGCCGCGGAACGTGCCATCCGGTTCCCCTGGAGAGGCCTGACCGTTGGGGAAGTAGCCCGCTTGTTTGCGTGCTCCCCCCTGCCCGCCTGTTCGATTTCCGGTTCTCGGTTCCTCACCCGCGATCTGCGTGGCGTCGAACTTCTCGAGATGAGGGGCGAGCGTGCGCTCGAGCTCGGCCGGGAGGACGGTTTGAATCTTCCGCATCACGACCTGGGAGATCTTGCCCGAGTACGTGGGCAAAATCGAATCAGCTGCGGAACCGGACAGACAGACCGCAAAAAAGGTGATGACAAAGCAGAGAGCCGCCCCTTTGATGAACCCGAACGCCGCACCGAGGTGGCGGTCGAACTCTTCGAACCGGGCCGCTTCCAAAGCGCCGCGCACGGTGCGTGCGGCCGCGAAGCAGACGAACGAGAAGATCAGATAGGTCGCCAGCATGGCGATCCAGCGATTGAGCGGCGGATCGATTCTGATCAGCGGCGCGATCGCGAGCGACACCGGCGTCGCGAAGAGGAAGCAGAGCACGAGGGCCGCGATCCCCGCAAGCTGCCAGGCGACGCCCTTGGCCGCTCCGCGCCAGGTCGTAAACAGAACAATCGCCGCCATCACCAGGTCGTAGACCATGACACCATCCCTGTTCCCGGCGGCCCGCGCACGAAGACCCGACGCGCCGCTCCCCGGACGACCACCCTGCCGCCCCGCGCGGGCGAACTCTACCTCGCCGGGTCAATTCGCCAGAAGAGCAACTTTGTCGCGAGCTGTTTTGCGGGCGGGTTGATCTCACCACCAAGGCACAAAGGCACCAAGGAAAGGCAAGACAATGCACATCGCGAATGGCGAGCCGACCCTGTGAGGGGTCGGTGCGTACGGGGAACGCCGGGCAGAGACTCTTGCGAGGTGTCCCGGAAGCGAGCGTTCGGTGAAGTGCTCGATATGCCTGTAAACGCACAACGCAGCGCCACCGACCCCTGACAGGGTCGGCTCGCCTTTTCTTCCTGCCTTTCCTTGGTGCCTTAGTGCCTTGGTGTTTCAAAACTGATTTCCTCGCTCGCCTCGCACGCTGGCAAGCTGTTCTGGCTGGGCAATTTCTGATGCGTTTGCCGACTGTGCCGGTTTTTCCTGCGGTACCGGTTCTGCGGTTGCCGATGACTTAGACGACCACCCGACCGAACTGGCTCGGGCGGCTCATTTTGTGTTGACTCCTTCGATCGCAACTGACTTCTGGAAAACGACTTGTGGACCGAACACCGGTTCCGGCGTCGGATTCTGGACGGCTCGAGCGGCGGAGAGTCGAACCGTCGATTGACCGGCCCGGCCTCACCGACGAAGTCGCGGGAGAGACAGGATGTCCTCAGCCATGCCTAACACGCGCTCCAATTTGTCCCGCACCGGCCCTTCCGACCGGTCCGCTGGATCCGCGCCTCCTGCGAGATTGTGGCGAATTACGCGCCTGGGGCTACTCGCGGCCTGCTCCTGCTGGGTGGCCCTCGGTTGTTCCTGGCTCCGCCCCAACGGCATGGCCGATCCCAACAACCTGCCCTCCGCACAAGACCCTGAAGTCTTCATGCAGGAGTTTGACGAGCCGGACGCCTCCGACCCCGGAGTCGACGATCCGCTCGCCACGCCCGCTCCCCGGACTGCCCATTCCGAAGAACCGACCGAATACTGGGACATGACGCTCGAAGAGGCGATCCACCATGGGCTGACCAATTCCCGCGTCCTCACCGACCTGGGAGCGACCGTCCTCCGCAACCCCGATTCGCTGCAGACCAACGTCACCGCGGCGGTCACCCAGACCGACCCCCGCTTCGGAATCGAAGGCGCGCTCAGCCAGTTCGACACGCAGCTCAACGTGACCGGGAACTTCGAGAAGAACGACCGCGCGATCAACAACCTGTTCCAGGCCGGTGGACTCGCGGCTCGTACGTTCAAGCAAGACCTGCATGTCTACCGGGCGGAACTTGCCAAACGGGGTGTGACCGGGGCGAGCTTCGCCGTCCGCAACGTGACGGAGTACGACGCGAACAACGCTCCCGCGAACCTCTTCCCCCATGCCTGGACCACGTATGTGGAAGGCGAAGTCCGCCAGCCGCTGCTGCAGGGCGCGGGTGTCGAGTACAACCGGATCGCCGGCCCCAATGGCCTGCCCGGGTTCTACAACGGGGTTGTCATCGCCCGGCTCAATGCCGACATGTCGCAGGCCGATTTCGAAGTCGCGCTCCGCGAGTATCTCAGCAACGTCGAAAATGCGTACTGGGACCTCTACTTCGCCTACCGCGATCTCGATTCCAAAATCTCCGCCCGCGATGCCAGCCTCGAAACCTGGCGCCGGCTCGATGCCCAGTCGGGCAAGCTGCCCGGCAGCGAAAGCTATCGCATCGCCCAGTCCCGCGAGCAGTACTACCGCTTCGAGCAGGATGTGCAGAACGCCCTCACCGGGCGGCGGGTCGAAGGGACGCGGTCTTACAACGGCAGCACCGGCGGTACGTTCCGCGGTTCGGGGGGCGTCTACCTCAGCGAACGCCGCCTGCGACTGCTGATCGGCATCCCGGCGACCGACGCCCGCGTCGTCCGGGCGTCAACGGAGCCGAACCTCGTGCAGATCATCCATGCTTGGGAGCCGTGCAAGGCCGAGGCGCTGGCCCGTCGCCCCGAACTGCAGAAGCAGCGGTTCCGCGTGAAGCGGGCGGAGATGGAGCTGACCGCGAGCCAGAACTTCCTCAAGCCGAAGTTCGATGCCGTCGGACGGTACCGCTTCCGCGGCTTCGGTCGCAGCCTGATCGACCAGGGCAACAACGAGAACACGTTCAACGATGCCTGGGGCAACATGACCGGCGGCAACTTCCAGGAATGGCAGACCGGGGTCGAATTCAGCATGCCGCTTGGTTTCCGCCAGGGTCATGTCGCCGTCAAGAATGCTGAGCTGAAAATGGCCCGCGAACGAGCCCTGCTCCGCGAGCAGGAACGCCAGATTGTGCACGACCTGTCGAACTCGATCGCCGATGCGGAACGGGCCTACGATGTCGCCAAGCTGGCGTTCAACCGGCGCCAGGCGGCGATCGAAAACCTCGAAACGCTGCAGAACAACGAGAAGGCAGGGAACCGCGTTTCGCTCGACCAGTTGCTCGAAGCGCAGCGGCGTTACTCCGAGGCCGACTCGCAGTACCACCTCGCGGTGATCGACTACCAGGTCGGGATCAAGAACGTGAACTTCGAGAAGGGGTCACTGCTCGAGTACCACGACATCATCGCGTCCGACTCTTCGGGCGGACCGGTGGGATTTGGTCCGGAAGGCCTCGAAACGATCCGCACGGAAGGCTCGGACGTGCCCGCGCCAGAGGCGGCTCTCCCCATGAGCTCGAAGCTGCCGCAGAACAAAGCCCGCGGCCCCGCACAGGTGGCTCGCGACGACGAGCGGATCGACACCGACGAAGAGCTGACCGAACGGGTCTCGATGCGTCCTCGGGCAACAGAGAGGTAGGGCGGGCACTGCCCACAGGGCACGTCGAACCACGCCGCACAGCAGCGACTCCCCCATTCATTACAACCGGCCACCAATCTTCCATGGCCACCGGCTTGGCGGTTGACGAATCTACGTCGCAAACCTCAAGCTAGTTTCTGATGCGTCCGGGCTGCATGTCCGGACCAGCATCCCTCTGCGCTCGGTTTTCCCCCCGCCCCCGCCGTCATGACGCCCGAACTCGCCCAGGCAGTTGACGGCCTGATCATTTATGTCGCCGAACTGCTCGATCGGATCGAGCGGAACGAAGCCATCGACCGTCTCGATGAACGCAGCGCCATTCTGGGGCAGTTGCAGGCCGGGCATCAGCACCTGGGTGCCCGCGAAGACTGGCCCTGGGTGGAGTTTGCCCTCATCGCCTGGGTCGACGACCTGCTCTGCGACGTCGATTGGGTGGGAAAAGACCGCTGGAACTACTACCGGCTCGAACTCGATTTCTATCAGACCCGCGATGCCGACACGACGTTTTTCGCCAAGGCCCAGGAAGCGGCCCAGCGCGGCTACCTCGACGCCCTCGAAGTCTATTATGTCTGCGTGATGCTGGGGTTTCGCGGGTTCTTCCGTGAAGCCGAAGCGGAACGGAAGGCGGTCGAGCTGCGTCTGCCGCGGTCCCTGAACGACTGGGTCAAGCGAACCGCGGTCGCGCTCCGTCGGGATCCGCAGGAACTCGCCAAACAGCGCGGCCCCCTCCCCGATTCCCCCGCGGGCGACACACCCGCCCATCTGCTCGCGCCGCTCACCGGCTCGCGCCGCTATCGCCGCAACCTGGCCCGCCTCGCCCTGACCGCCAGTTTCTGGACGACCACCAGTCTTGCGGGGCTGATCTTTGGCGGCAGTCCTGCCCCGGCCCTCGCGGGACTACTGCTCGGTTCCGGGACGGTGGCCGCGAGTCTGGCGGCCACGCGCCATAGCCGTCTGTCCCCTTCTGCCCCGTGGGCTGGCGATCTCAAACGGGCGGTCGACCAGGGCTGGTCGGCGTTGCTTCGGATCTCGCCCGACGTCGTCTCGTGGCCGGTGTTTCTGGTCCTCGGCATCCGCGATCGCAAACGCGGCCAGGCCCTGCTCGCCCAGGCTTCGGTCCAATACAAACTCGAAGGTGTCCCCGAGACAGGTCCCCTGCTCTTTGGAATTGGCGACTATCAGACCGAATCGGGCGAGTTGACCCGCGGTATCTGGATCGTTCCTCTGGCCGGGGACCGCGTGGGCCGTCTGGTGGCGAAACGGGCGGAAGTCGACCTCCACGCGGCTGGACCGACTTCAAACACCGGAGCGACTGGCTCGACGACGGGCACCCCGTCCGGCGGCACGGTGGTCGAATCGTTCCCCAACCCCCCGTCAACCGGTCTCACATTCGTCACCGACAGCGACGCGACCGGCTCGCCCGCGCAGGGCCAGCACACGCAGGTCACCCATGTGGGAACAGAGGACCGCGATCTGGAAGAAGTCGTCCTCATCGAGGCGAGGCCCTCGCCGACTCCCACGGTGTCGTTCGGCGGACCGTCTGCCGCGCCCCAGCTCGTTCCCCGCCAGCAGGTCGCCGCCAGTCCGGCTTCGAGCGGCAGCGTGCGGCTGACCGGTTCGACGCGCAACCCCTACCAGGCCCAACTCTCGGCCGCGGAAGATGGCGATCAGGGGGCCCGGCTCGCCTGGCTGTGCGAGCTGATTCGACGCGTACGAGAACCGGCCCAGCCCCTGGCAGGTGTCCTTTCCGTTGCCCCCTATGCCTTTCTGGGCGAGCACCGGCATCAACTCGATGAACTGGTCCGCGCGCTCTCTAACGATCTCGAAACGGTGCGGGTCGCGACGGGGGTTGATGTGCCAGTTGTCGGCGTGATTGGTGGTTGCGAGCTGGACACCGGCTTCCGTGAGCTGATGCGCCGCATTGGCATCACGGCCTCGCACCGCCAGCGGTTTGGCAAGGGCTTGCCGCGTGGAGCCCGGGCCGATGGTGCGGCGCTCGCCATCCTCGCCGAGCATCTGTGCGGCGCAGTCGCCGACTGGACGTTGGCCTTCTTCTCGGAACGGGATGCCCTGCTCAAACCAGGCAACCTCCGGCTCTATGCGTTCCTGTCCCGCCTGCGAACGCGGCAGCGACCGGAACTCGATCGCCTGCTGACACGCGGGCTGGGGCGAATCGATCCGCAAGACCAGACGCCGCTGGTGGGCGTCTACCTCGCTGGCACCGGAGAGACCTCCGACCGGCAGGCGTTTGTCCGCAGTGTCTTTGAAAAGCTGCAACTCGATGGGGCACCGGTCCGCTGGCTGCCCAGTGCCCTCGACCAGAACAGCCAAGCCATCCGGCGGACCTCGTACGTCCGCACTGCGCTGTGGATCACGCTCGCGGCAATGGCCATCACCACTGCGCTGTGGTTACTTCGCTAGCCCGGCAGCGTTGTGCGACACGACAAGGCGAGCCGACCCTGTCAGGGGTCGGTGGAATCGCTGAATCGCCAACCGATGTGTAACGATCGTGACCGGGGGAGCCGGAGGCGACCGCATCTGATCAGCCGAGCCTTCTCTCCCGATGCTCCCCCTTCCCCGCTCGACCGGGTACGCTGATTCTTAGCGCACCTCCCGATCAGTTTATCCCCTCCTTCGAGGCCCCCTCATGCGCCCTGTTCTTGCCCTGGCCGCCCTCCTCGCCAGCCTCCCGCTTCTCGCAGCAATTTCGTCGTCCCCAGCTGACGAGGCCCCTCCCCTGCCCCACGGCCTGCAGGTGCCACCGGGGTTCCAGATTCAACTCGTTGCCACGGCACCGCTCATCGAGCGCCCGGTGATGGCCAACTTCGATGAGAGCGGCCGTCTGTACGTCGTCGACTCGTCCGGCTCGAACGATCCGTTCGTCAAGCTGAAGGACAACCCCCCGCATCGCATCGTCATTCTCGACGACACCAACCACGACGGCCTCTACGACAAACGCACCGTCTTCGCCGACAAGCTGGTCATGCCCCAGGGGGTGCTCCCCTACCGTGGCAGCGTTTACGTCGCGTCCCCTCCCAGCGTCTGGAAGCTGACCGACACCAACGGCGACAGCGTCTGTGATGAGCGCGTCGAGATCGTCACCAAGTTCGGCTCCAACGGGAACGCCGCCGATATTCATGGCCCAACGCTCGGCCCCGACGGACGGCTCTACCTCTGCGATGGACGCCACGGCCACGAGATCACCCTGCCCGATGGCTCGGTCGACAAGAGCATCGCCGGTGGCATCTTCCGGTTTCGCACCGATGGCACCGCGTTCGAGCGCGTCGCGGGTGGCGGCTTCGATAACCCCGTCGAACTCGACTTCCTCCCGGATGGCGACCTTGTCGGAACGATCAACCTGTTTCACGGCAACCCCCGGCAAGACGTCCTCGTCCACTGGGTCGAAGGGGGCACCTACCCCCGGACCGACATGACCCAGCACCTGGCCGAGTTTCAAACGACAGGCGACCTGCTTCCCGCGATTTCTGAACTGGGGCATGTCGCCGTCTCTGGCATGTTCCGCAGCCGGACCGAGGTGCTGGGGCCCCAGAGCAACCTCTATGTGGCGATTTTCAATCTGCACAAAGTGCTCCGGGCCGAGTTGACCCGGTTCGGCTCCACCTGGAAGTCAGTCGAGACCGATTTCGTCACGTCGACCGACCCCGACTTTCACCCCACCGATGTGCTCGAAGACGCCGATGGCAGCCTGCTCGTCGTCAACACCGGGGGCTGGTTCCGGATCGGATGCCCCACCTCGCAGACGGCCAAGCCGGATATTCTCGGCGGCATCTGGCGCGTTTCGCCCACCGGGACAGACGCTGCCTCAGCCAAGCTGAAGGACCCCCGTGGCCGCGAGGTTGATTGGTCCAGCTCGCTGGCCTCGGCCCTCGCCGACCCCCGCCCCGCCGTCCAGTCCCAGGCGATTGATCGTCTGCACCAACACGGCCTACGGGCGCTACGCGAGATCAAAGAGGTGATTGAACAGCCCAAGCGTGAAACATCGCCCTTGGCTCGGGCGAACGCGCTCTGGGCGCTCTGCCGGATTTACGACGACGTCGCCCGCGTGGCCGATCGCCGTCGCGACAATGTCTATCCACAACTGACCGCGATGCAATTGCTCGTCCTGCGGGGCCTGCGCGATACCGACCCGGCCGTCCGCATGGTCGCCGCCCATGTCGCTGGTCTGCACCAGATGAGTGATGCCCTCGACGAACTGCTCGCCCGCGTGACCAGCGACCTCCCCGAAGTCCGCCGCGCCGCGGCCACGGCGGCCGGTCGCATTGGAGTCAGTCAGCCCAAACAAGCCGAGCTGATCACCAAAACCGTCCTCACCGCACTCGCCGAAAGCAGTGGCGATGCCGGCGGTGAGGGCAACGTCGACCGCTTCCTCGAACATGCCCTGCTCTGGCCGCTCATCCGGATGAATAACCCGGCCGTCGTCCGTCCTTATCTACGTGACGAACAGCCCCTGCTCCGTCGTGCGGCCCTTCTGACGCTCGACCAGATGCGCGCGGGCCAGCTCACCCCGGCCGAGATCGTACCCATCCTTGCCGACAGCGACCCAGCCGTTCAAACCCTCGCCGTGACCGTCCTCGGAAAACATCCCGAGGGAGCCGACGGATTGCTCAAGCTGGCCCGCGAGTGGGTCGGCCGCGACAGCCTGCCCGACGATCATTCGGCCGCATTGCGCGGCGTGCTGCTCGCCCGGGTCCAGGACGCGCCGGTTCAAGCCTTCATCGGCGAGACGCTTTCCGGCACGGCTCCCGTGGCGGTCAAGACCCTGCTCTGGAACGTGGTCCTCGAAAGCGGTGTCACCCCCCTGCCCGAAGTCTGGGCGAAGCCTGTCGGCACCGTGCTCGCGCAGGGCGACCCGGCCGAACAGCGGCAGGTGCTAGCCCTCGTTCGCGACCGTCGCCTGACCACGTTCGATGACTCAATCCGCAAGCTCTCCGCGAGCGACGCCCCCGCGCTCGAGCTGCAGGTCGACGCGTTCGCGGCTCTCGCCGACCGGACCGGCCCGCTCACCGACACGGACTTTACGCGCCTCGTCTCGGCCCTCGAAGCAGGCGTCCCCCCCTTCACCGCCGCCACTGCAGCCGAAGTCCTCTCGACCGCCACGCTCAGCGAGCCGCAACTGCTCGCCCTCGCTCCCAAGATTTCGACCGCCGGAGCGATCGCCGCCCCCCGGCTCGTGCGGGCCTATGCCAAATCAACCAGCGAACCGGTCGGCCTCGCACTGGTGGCGGCCCTGCAGACGGCCGCCCTCGATGAATCGGCCGGCGACGACCTGCAAAAACTGTTTGCTACCTACCCCGAAACGGTCCGCCTCGCCGCGCAGCCCCTGCTGAAGCAGTTGGGGGGCGTGGGCCTCGCCGAGCAGACCGCGCGCCTGGAGCAGATGCTCGCCCAATCACAGGGCGGCGACGCAGCGCAGGGCCGGTTCGTGTTCTACGGTCAGAAGGCGGCCTGCGCGAGCTGTCATGCCGTGAAGAGCCAGGGGGGTCGGGTCGGTCCCGACCTGTCGACCATCGGCGCGATCCGCACGCCCCGAGACCTGCTCGAAGCGATCCTCTACCCCAGCGCCAGCTTCGCCCGCGACTTCCGCCCGGTCGCCATCGAAACGACCGATGGCCGCGTCCTCACCGGCATCCCCGCGAAGCAAACCCCGGACGCCATCACGCTGCGAACGGCCGACCTGCGCGACCTACGCATCGCCCGCAGCCAGATCGAAACCATGGCCGAATCGAACACCTCGATCATGCCCAAAGGAATCGAAACCACCCTCACCCCGCAAGAACTAAAAGACCTGCTGGCGTATCTCGCGGCTCTGAAATAAACGTGACGCACCCGACCTGTGTTGAGCACAGGCGAGCCGACCCTGTCAGGGGTCGGTGGGGAAGCGGCGTGAGGGAATCCACCGACCCCTGACAGGGTCGGCTCGCCAGATTCCATTCCTAATGACTCTTGCCCTGCCTGGAACAGACCATGCCCGTGTCACCGCAAGACCTGCTCTCAGAAGCGCTGAAACTTTCCCCATCCGAGCGTGCCTTATTGGCCGCCCGCTTGATCGACAGCCTCGACCCGACTGTCGATTCGGAGAACGACGCCGCCTGGGAGGCCGAGATTGGACGGCGGTTGACTGAAATCGACTCCGGTCGCGTCACACTGGTTTCGTGGGATCCGGTTCAAGCTCGTATGCAGGCTACGTGTGCATACCCCACTGGAGTTCAATCGGTCAACGCGTCGAACCACTAAAACCGCGCGGAGGGCGTGGGTGGTGGGGTGTCGGCGTTGGGGTCGAAGGGGGCGGAGATCATTTCCGTCCGATCGACGGGGCCGGGGGCTTCGGCCGCGGCACTCGGGCCCAGGTGGACGCGGTACTTTTCGCTGGCGAAGTCGAGTCGATCGCCGGGCAACAGCGCCCCACGGACGATTCGCTGTCCGTTCACGCGGGTTCCGTTCGTGCTGGAGAGGTCGCGGACGTAGAGCAGGCCATCGGTCTTGATGAGAATGCAGTGCGTTTTCGAGACGCTTTTCGAGTCGAGGACGAGGTCGCACAGTTCCCGCTGCCGTCCGACGACGGTGATATCGTCGACGAGGGTGATCGGGTTGCCGCCCTTGAGCGGAATCAATTGGGCAATCATGACAGCTCGCACCCGACCAAAAACCACACGTCGAAGGCCAAGAGGCCACCCCTTCGGAAATCGTCTTTCACCGCGCGGACTTCGCCGGTCTCTCCACTCTCACCGCCGGTCCCCAGGGAAGTCAAGCGCCGCTTGAAAACCGCTCCAGCTCTTCGGCGAGGGCTTTGGTGAACTGTTCGATGTCCGCCGCTGAGTTGTAGAGATGGCAGGAGACCCGCACCCACCTGCGACCGCGCCAGTTGACGAGCGGAGTTTCGATGCGGTGGGCCTCCCACAGCCGCTGTTGAAGCGGGTTCATCTGGCCGTGGGTCGTTTCCGGCACCGACTCGGGCAGCGGCAGCGAGATCATCGGGCCGTACCAGTCGGGGGAATCGGGGATCGGACAGGCCAGACCCGTCAGCGCCTCGACTTTGTGACGGGCCAGCCGCGCGAGGGCATGGCCATGGGCGCGAAACGCGGCCACCCCGCGATCGAAGTTCCCTGCCCCGACCTCCGTAAAGAAGTCGAGCGCTGCGGGGATCGCGAGGAACGGCGCGTAGTCGCGCGTCCCCGACCAGTTGAACTCGTCGTGCCAGTGCGGCGAGCGTCCCGCCAGGCTGCCGCCCCAACTGGTCACCACGGGCCGGAGCGACTTCTGATGCCGGGGGTGGACCCACAGAAACCCCGTTCCAAACGGCGCGGAGAGCCATTTGTGGCAACTGGCGGTGTAGTAGTCGCAGCCGAGCCGAGAGAGGTCGATCTCCGTGACGCAGGGGGCGTGCGGGCCATCGATGCAGACGGGAACACCTTGTGCGTGGGCCATCTCGCAGACCGCGCGAACCGGAAAAATCGTTGCGGTCTGCGACGTGACGTGGCTGAGCACGATCAGCCGGGTGGAGGGCGTCAGCGCGTCGCGGAGCGTGTCGACCAGATCGGCCGAGGAGGTGAGCGGCTCGGGGAAGCGGACGATCCGCACCCGGGCCCCAACCTCGTCACACCGAGCCCGCCAGATCCGCAGCACCGCCCCATACTCGTGATCGTTGAGGAGCACCTCGTCCCCCGATCGAAGCGTGAGGGAGCGGGCGACGATGTTCATGCCGAACGTCGCATTGTCGACAAACAAAAGATCGGCCGGTCGCGCCCCGACGAACGCCGCCAGCCGCTCGCGGGCCAGGTCCAGTTCCGGTTCGAGCCGGCGGACGAAGAAATCCATCGGCTCACGCTCGATCCGCCGCGACCAGTCCTCCCGCGCCTGGAGCACCGGTTGGGGTGACGGACCAAAGCTGCCGTGGTTGAGAAACGTGACCCCCGGCTCCAACGACCACGCGGATCCCATGGGATGCGGCGCGGCAATGGAGACAGGTGTGATGGCGGCTGCAACGTCCATGAAATAGCTCCCGCATCGGTGCGGTAAAAAATGATCGGCGTCTGTCAGAAAGCAATGTCGTCTGCCGTCGTAGTAGTCCGTCTACCGATCAATGTCAGGAAGAAAGAACAGGTCGGGCCTGCCCGACACCATCACTTTTTACTTTTGACTTTTGACTTTTGCCTTGCTCCGTGCTGACGCAGCCAGACATTGATCGATGGATGGAGCAGTAGGGTGGGCACTGCCCACCAAGGCTCACCAGTCATCAAACACCAAACGACGTTTCTTCCGGCTCCAACCGACACCGAACATCGACTCGGAAAACCATTCTGGAACGAGGCCGATGGGCAATCCAATCGGTTTCTGGTGGGCCATGCGGGTGAGCGCTGGTGGGCAGTGCCCACCCTACGGCGGCGTCGCGCGGGTCCAGCCCCAGCGGAAAAGATGGCGGGTGTCGAAGTAACGGGCATCGCTCGAGGCGCTGCCCAGCACGACGACGACGAGCGACCTGTCGCCGCGAGTCCCCAGCGAGACCAGGCACGCCCCCGCCGCGTCGGTCGTTCCGGTCTTCACGCCCGCGTAACCGGCGATCTCGAGCAGTTTGTTGGTGTTCTTCCAGAGGACGTTCCGCTGGTAGCCGCCTGGACCGGTGACCGTCGCTCCCCGTTGGCGCGTCGACGAGATCTCGCGAAACAGGGGGAACTCGAGCGCGGCGCGAGCCAGCAGGAATTGGTCGCGTGCGGAGGAGCGGTGGGTCGGGTCGGTGAGGCCATGGGGGTTGGCGTAGGTCGTGTCGACCATTCCCAGGGCCTGCGCCTGGCGGTTCATCTCGGCGACGAACCGGGCCTGGGGCGAGTCGGCCGTAGGCGCATCGGCCGGTGGCGCGAAGGCCGCTCCGAAATGCTCCGCCAGCGCCGTCGCGGCATCATTCCCTGACGGGAGCATCAGGCCATACAGAGCTTCGCGAACGGGAAGCGATTCACCCTGTCGAACACCCGCCGTACTGCCCGGCGTTTCATCGGCCCGCTTCGAGAAGGTGAGTGTCTGGTCGAGTAGTTCCGGCCGGTTCTGCGCCTGCTTCAGCACGAGGTACGCGGTCATCGCTTTGGTCGTGCTGGCGAAGTCGCGTTTCTCTCGCTCGTGATAACCGCCAAGCAGCATCCCCGTGACCGGATCGCCAATCACCCAGGCCGCCGCCGAAACCGGCGGTGGCCCCTGCGGATCATCCGCCGGTTCCTGTGGCAGCACCTGCATGTTGACCAGCATCGGCTCGGGAACCGGTTCGGGACCAACCACCAGCGGCCCCAACTCCTTCCAGGTCTCGCGATCGACGATGCCGGTTTCCTTCAGACTCTTCGACTTCTGAAACCGGGCGACGGCCTGGCGCGTCGTCGGACCGAACTCACCATCGACACTCAGACGGGGCGATGGGCTGAGCCG